>JAOFNL010000213.1 GCA_028041985.1 Psychromonas sp.
ATCAACATGCTGCTTATCTTGAGGAACAATTAACCATGTGGCAAAAAGGTTTGCGACGAGGTGACCATGATAATGTAATGGGGAACATTGCAAAAAAATTAACACCTGAAGAGGTATCAAAGCTTGCCCAATATTTTTCAACTATCAAGTGAGAACCGTATGATTATAAATACTCAAAAAGCCATTAACCTTTTACTTGCTAGTAGCTTCTTATTTTCATTCTCGGCATCTGCGGCAGCAAAAGAACCTATCTCATCACCTGAAGGCAAATATCTCGTTGCTCGTAATTTTTCCACGATACCTGATGACGCGTTTGGTGAACAAATAAAACGAGGTTATTCACTTTTTACTAACTCCCAGCAAATGAGAGGGAAATATGTAATGAATGAATTAAATTGTACTAATTGTCACTTAGCGTCAGGCCGTAAAGAGAATGCCGCTCCCATGTGGGCTGCTTATATGGCTTACCCTGCGTACCGTTCTAAAAATGATAGAATCAACTCTTTCGCTGATCGTGTTCAAGGTTGCTTTAGCTATTCGATGAATGGGATTGCACCTGCTAATGATTCACCTGAATTAATCGCACTAGCTTCATACTCATACTGGCTGGCAGTAGGAAGTATGTTAGATCAGCAAGGGTTGCATGATGTAGCAGTACCAGAAATTAGTAACGAAATATTAATGCAAGGCGGTTTACATAAAGAATTCACTTTACCCGCTGCAATCGCCAAAGCCTACCCGATAGATAAACGTAATCAATTACCAGGACGTGGATTTAAAATGTTAGATAAGCCAGCATTAGAGCCTTCAAGCGACCGAGGGAAAATTGTTTTTAATGACCATTGTGCACAATGTCATGGGCCTGATGGACAAGGATATAAAGCAAATGGAGTGCAATCTTTCCCTCCTTTATGGGGAGATAACTCATATAATTGGGGAGCGGGAATGCATAACGTCGATACTGCAGCTTATTTTATAGCTGAAAATATGCCCTTTGCACAGAGTATTAAATTGACACCTCAACAAGCATGGGACGTAGCGACATTTATGAACAGTCACGAACGCCCTATTGATCCTCGTAAAAAGAAATAATAAAGGTTTTTTAATCTTTACATTCGTACTAATAAAAAACCATTCCATGAATTAATGCCGATCAGTTAAGAAAAATTAGTTGATTTTTAGCTGAAGAAGATCAAAATCCTATGACACCAAAGGTCATGGGATTTTTTTATGGAACTTTCAGAAGCACTCGCTCGCACTTCGATTAACCGTCTTACTGAATTCTCTTCTTTGTCAGATATTTTAGAGCCTGACATTATTGAATCTTGCTTACAATCAAATGGCGTAGCAACCCTGAGAAAGCGAAAATTACCCATGGATGCAATGGTTTGGGCTGTTGTTGGTATGTCACTTTTTAGGACTGAGTCTGTTCGCCAGCTTATTAACAAACTCGATATTGTATTGCCTCAAGATGTAGATTACGTTGCAAGAAGTGCCGTTACACAAGCCCGTAAAAAGCTAGGCAGTAATGTCGTCAAAGATGTCTTTCACCAAACAGCTCTCACATGGCATCAACGTGCTGAGCATCCTCAGTGGTGCGGATTGAATTTATATGGCGTTGATGGTGTCGTTTGGCGTACACCTGACTCGAAAGAAAATAGTGCCGCATTTTCGCGCTCTGCAAATAAAGCTTATGAATCATCTTATCCACAAGTCCGTATGGTTTGTATGATGGAATTAAGTAGCCACCTTATTGTGAATAGCGCTTTTGCTAGCGTGGCTGAAAGTGAAATGAATTTAGCCGCTAACTTAGTTGATAGTATACCGGATAACAGCCTGACCTTATTTGATAAGGGCTTCTATTCATTAGGTTTATTGCATGATTGGCAAAGCAAAGGTAACAATGCTCATTGGTTAATACCACTCAAGAAAGGAACTCAATTCGAATTAATCAGAAGCTTAGGTCGCCAAGATAAACTAATACGTATTGCAACAACCCCTCAATCAAGAAAAAAACGCCCACACCTCCCCAAGGTTATTGAAGCAAGGTTGCTAACGCGTAATATCAAAGGAAAAGAAGTTCAAATACTGACATCGATGACAGATAACATGGCTTACCCTAGTGCTGAAATAGTTGATTTATATGCGCATCGTTGGGAAATAGAGTTGGGTTATCGAGAAATGAAACAGCATATGCTTGAAAGTCGTTTTACGCTCCGAAGCAACCTGCCGGAGTTAATTCATCAAGAATTATGGGGTGTTTTACTCGCTTATAATTTAATTCGTTACAAAATGATATTGATGGCGAAATCACTTAAGGGTGTTTTTGCTAATCAACTCAGTTTTAGAGATGCGTCTTCTCATATTATTCATACACTGACCATGATGCCGCTGTATGCGCCAGGTAACGTTCCAAAGATAGTGATTGATATAGAAAGAAATGCTGCGCAATTTAAATTGGAGGG
>JAOFNL010000219.1 GCA_028041985.1 Psychromonas sp.
GCCTCTATCAACTCACTCTCATTTAACGCACCGCCAACTATCATAGTGATAGTTGGCTATTAAAATGATAGTGATAATCCACCTTTATTCGACTTCGACTGCTCTCTTTTAACCTTCTTCAAGCCTTGTTATTTTCCCTTTATTTTTAATTAATCTGTCTAATTCACCTATTTTGGGGCTGTTTTCTTGATCTGCATCATTTATGTAGTGGCAAATTATATCAATTGGCATTGGTTGTTCGATTTTGGCTTGTTCATTGCTCTTATAGATAAAACACATAAGAAGTTTAAGCTCTATAAGGAGAATTACAATGGCAGATATCATGCGCCCAGTTCCATTCGGTGAACTACTCAAACGACTATTTAATGAGTATAAAGAGAGCCAATCTATTTTCTCTATTCCAGCTCAACAGTTTTACAAAAATGAAAATGGTAACAAGATCGCGGTATGGGGAGAGCAGAGTGAAACACCTGTTGGTCCTGCTGCTGGTCCTCACACACAGTTAGCACAAAACATCGTGACTTCATGGTTGGCTGGCGGCCGTTTCATGGAACTTAAAACCGCACAAATCATGGATACGCTTGAGATTGCAAAGCCATGTATTGATGCGGAAGATGAATGTTTTAATACTGAATGGTCAAGTGAATTTACGTTACCTAAAGTATTTGATGAATATTTAAAAGCTTGGTTTGCACTGCATTTATTGGAAGCGTTATTTTCAAATGCAGAGAGTAAATCTTTTATCTTCAATATGAGTGTGGGTTATGACCTTGCTGGTATTCAAATGCCAGCGATGCAGGAATATATCGGCAATATGCTGAACGCTGAAAAGCATCCTAAATTTGCACAATATAAAGCTGAATTAACCGCGTTTATAACAGAGTCACTGACTGCTAAAGATGGATTACTTGCCGATTTTGCAGCTGATAAAGCAGCCTTAATTGAATTACCGAATAAGATTTCAGGGAAACTTTCTCAAGGCGTTACGTTATCAACCATGCACGGTTGTCCTCCTACTGAAATCGAAGCGATTTGTCGTTATATGATTGATGATCGTGGCATTAATACTTACGTGAAACTGAATCCAACGTTACTTGGTTTTAAACGTGTTAGAGAAATTTTAGATCAATCAGGATTCTCAAATGTCGCCTTGAGCGAAGAAGCCTTTACGCATGATTTACAACTTGATGCGGCGAAAGCGATGTTGCATCGTTTAAAAGCGTTAAGCGAAGAGAAAGGCATTGGGTTTGGCGTTAAGCTGACCAATACGCTGGGCACCATCAATAATAAAGGCCGATTACCAGAGAAAGAGATGTATATGTCTGGTCGTGCACTTTTCCCTATTTCTATCAATGTGGCGTTAGTATTATCATGTGAATTTGATGGCAAGTTACCTATCTCTTATTCTGGTGGCGCAAGTAAATTTAATATTCGTGAAATATTTGAAACGGGTATACGCCCAATCACTATGGCGACAGAGTTACTTAAGCCGGGTGGTTATATGCGCCTGACTGATTGTGTTAAAGAGATTGAAACAAGCAGCGAGTGGGACATGGACGGCGTTGATCTTGTGAAACTAGAGCAGCTTGCGGCTAAATCGTTAACCGCTACTTATGCACAAAAAGAGTGGCGTGGCCCTGAAAATATTAGCGTTAATAAAGCGGTTCCACTTAATGACTGTTATGTCGCACCTTGTGTGAATGCTTGCCCAATTAGCCAAGATGTTCCTGAATATATACGTTTGATTGGTCAGAAAAAATATACGGAAGCATTGGGTGTTATCTATGAACGTAATGCATTACCTGCGATAACGGGTCATATCTGTGATCATCAATGTCAATACAACTGTACTCGTCGAGATTATGAAGGTGCGGTTATTATCCGTGCGATGAAAAAAATTGCGCTTAAAGAAGGTTGGAAAGACTATAAAGCACAATGGAACAAACCTAATACTGACTTAACCAAAAAATCGGTTGCAGTGATTGGCGCGGGTCCTGCTGGTTTATCTGCCGCTTACTTCCTTGCGAGAGCTGGATACCCTGTCACCATACTTGAAAAAGAAAAAACAGCGGGTGGTGTGGTTAAACAGATTATTCCTCACTTCCGTATTCCTGCTGAAACCATCGAACATGATATTAAATTTGTTCAGGATCACGGCGTTAAAATTGAATATGGCACCAACCCTAATGTTGATATCCAAGGATTAAAAGAGCAGGGCTATCAATATATTTGTCTAGGAATAGGCGCGGATAAAGGTAACCCAATCGAGT
>JAOFNL010000215.1 GCA_028041985.1 Psychromonas sp.
AACCACGCATTAACGAAGATATGTACGATCCTATTGCAGCTAAAGCAAGTTTGAATGCGCTTAAATATGATTTCTCTAAAACACTGTCAATATTATTGCCAGAAAATGCCGATGTATTTAATCCTAATTTTCATAAAACAGCGGAATTAATTCAAGCTAACTTAGCAGATATTGGTGTAAGCAGTGAAATCATCAGCTCTAGTGGCACTTCATTACAAGCTCGATTAATTAGTGGTGATTACGATACTTATTTAACAGGTATGAATATTCATATTGATGATCCCGATAGTATTTTCCGGCCTTTACTGAGTTGCCAATCTTCGCCTCAAGGAGGAAATAGTAGTCGATGGTGCTCACCGCTTGTGGAACAATTAATGGATGAGTCTTTAACTGAATCTAATTTTGCACAACGCATTAAAAACTATTATCAAATTCAAGACGAAATTTATGAAAAGCGTCCCTATTTACCTCTCGCACATGTATTAAGGTTAGATGCGACTTCGGCCTCCATTTCGAATGTAGAAGTACATCCATTAACGGGCATCAATTTTCAAAACACCATTAAACAAGATGTGAATTAATATGCTGTCATTCTTACTAAGACGTTTAAATCTGTTATTAATCACTGCATTTATTTTAACTATTATTGCATTTGCAATTGATCAAAGCGTTAGAATTGATAACGACATAATGCAAACCACTGAACATTCCTATTTTTTACAATACTTATCTTATTTAATGAATATTTTTAGTGGAGATTTAGGTTACTCTTCTATAGATGGCCAACCTCTTCTTGCTCGTGGTCTTGTCTTTTTTGCCTCTACATTGGAACTGTGTTTTGTTGCTTTATTATATTCAAGTTTAGTTGCAATTCCGCTAGGTCTACTTGCTGGCTTATTCCGAAATAGCACTTTGGATTATATGATCATGACAGTGGCATTGGTAGGACTCGCATTACCTGTTTTTTGGGTGGGTGTGATGGTCGTATTATTACCAAGTATTTGGGGGGAACTGTTACCTGTTGATGGCAACCTCAGTTTGATTTATGAAGTGCCGGTTGTGACTGGTTTCTTATTAGTCGATACCTTATTTGTCACTGAACAATACGGCATGTTTGCTTTCATCGATCGCATTGCACATTTAATTTTGCCTGCTTTAGTTTTATCCTTTTTCTTGATAACAGAAATAATTCGCTTAACCCGCCACTCAATGACTATGGTCATGCGAAGTAACTATATTAAAGCGGCATATGCAAAAGGATTTTCTCGTCGTCAAATTGTTTTTAAACATGCACTAAGAAATGCGCTTCCCCCGATCATTCCTCAATTACGATTGCAATTAAGTACTGTATTGTCTTTTGCGATGACAGTTGAAATAGTATTTAATTTAGATGGGATTGGAGAGTGGTTATTATCATCTTTAAAATCAGGGGATTATTTGGTACTCCCTGTTGGCGTTTTAATCATCACAGGTTTTATTTTGTTTTTAAGTATTTTAATAGAAATCATCATGGTTATTATTAGCCCATTAAGAAGAGGTTCGTTATATGTTGATAAATAACGGGTTTAATGAAGATAAAATACAATCGCCTCTACGTTATATCTGGGCTATTTTTAAAAGTAAAAGTATCGCTGTCGTCTCAATGTGGCTGCTCAGCATACTTGTCATTCTTTCTATATTTGCACCTTGGTTTGTGCCACATTCTCCTTTAACGCAAAACTCAGGACAAATGTTATTACCACCCTATTGGCTTGAAGGTGGAAGTATTGATCACATCCTAGGTACTGATGATTTAGGTAGAGATTCATTATCGCGTCTATTTCATGGCTTACAATTAACATTAGGCGGCGCGTTAATTATCACAATAGTGGTTGCTTTTTTAGGCATGATTATAGGTGCAACAGCAGCATTAACAAAAGGTATTAAAGCCAGTATCTTACACCATTTATTAGATGCGCTACTAGCCATCCCCTCTTTGCTATCCGCTTTAATTTTAATCACTATATTCGGACCGAGTTATTACAACTGCTTAATTGCTATTTCCCTCTCACTTTTACCTCAATTTATACGTGGTAGTTATTTAGCAATAGAACAAGAATTAGGAAAACAATATATCATCGCCTTGCAATTAGATGGTGCGACAAAACTACGTTTATTCCGTTACGGTATTTTTCCTAATATCTTAGAGCCCACTGTCACGATTGTTAACCGATTATTTACCATGGCAATAATAGAAATTGCAACGCTTGGATTTTTAGGTTTTGGTGCCCAATTACCACAAACTGAATTAGGGTCATTGATTGCAAGTAGTATGGAACTTATC
>JAOFNL010000222.1 GCA_028041985.1 Psychromonas sp.
ACACTTCCAGATAACGTAGATACTTCAAACTTAACCTATAAATGGTTAATAGATGGAACACTAGTTTCTGAAACTGATACATTGGATATTACGACCTCAGGGTATTATGGAGAACAAGAAGTTCTACTTTATATTTTGAATGGGGAGCTAGAATATTACGTCACTGCATTAGTAGATTTTGGAGACAATAATGCTAACCAATCTCCAGTAGCAAGTTTTTCTTATACAAATAATACCTTAACAGCGACGTCAACAGATGATGCAGGTTCAAATAACTTAACTCACACATGGTTTGCTGATAACCAAAGTATTGGAAGTGGCTCAACATGGGACACATCAAGTTTGACAGGTATACTCACCATAAAATTAACAACCACTGATGCTGATAATTTAAGTGATAGTACAGAGCAACAAATTGATTTTGGTACTGTAACGCCTATCAATACTGCCCCAGTAGCAGTTGCGACATCCAATCTTACGTCGGGTTCTATTCCTTTAACAGTGACTTTCGATGGTTCTGCCTCAAGCGATAACGAAGACAGTACATTAACTTATTCATGGAGTTTCAGCGATGGCACATCCTCAAACTTGGCATCACCGAGTAAAACATTCAACACACCAGGTAATTATACCGCGACTTTAATAGTCAGCGATTCTGAAAATGCCTCTACGACAGCAAGCATTATCAATATAACCGCTATCTCACCAGAGGTTGACTTACCTCCCGTGGCTAATATCACTAAAAATATAAGTTCAGGAGAAACGCCATTAACCGTTAGTTTTAGTGCATCAACTTCTTCAGATGATAAGAGCATTAGCTCATATAGCTGGAATTTCGGAGATGGTAGTGCAACAACCTCAGGTGTTTCAGTTACTCATATTTACGATACTGAAGGCGTTTATACAGCGACATTAACGGTGACTGATGATGCAGGGCAATCCACTCAAGCAACAACACAAATAACAGTAGAAGCTGTGATTGATTTAGCACCTATTGCTGTATTGACCACTAATGCGACAACGGGTGAAGCCCCTTTAGCGATTAACTTCAATGCATCAACGTCTTCTGATGACAATGCTATCTCATCATATAGTTGGAATTTCGGAGACGGTTCTACAATCATGTCTGGTGTCTCAGTTACACATACATACACGGATGCAGGTGTTTATACAGCGACACTAACTGTGACTGATGATGCAGGACAATCTACTCAGGCAACAACACAAATAACAGTAGAAGCTGTCATTGATTTAGACCCCATTGCTGCATTTACAATGAGCTCATCAACTGGCGACGCCCCTTTTGCTGTTAGTTTTAATGCATCAACTTCCTCTGATGATAACAGCATCTCTTCATATACTTGGGACTTTGGAGACGGTTCTACAGCGGCAACAGGAATAACGACTTCACATACTTACACCATAGCGGGCGATTATACTGTTATGCTAACCGTGACTGATAGTAGTAACCAAACACATAGTGTTACAGAAAGCATTACCGTCACTGCTGAAGCTATTGCACCGACAGCTAATTTTACAGTAATAGCCACAGAATTAAGCGTGGCAGTTGATGCTATAACTTCTACCGATGCAGATGGTGACAGCCTCACTTATGATTGGACTTTCAATGATCAAACAGGCGCAACCGTTCATACTGCATCAGGCGTTACTGCCACCTATGAGTTTGCTTCAGAAGGAATAAAATCAATTACCTTAATGGTCACTGATGTTGATTTATTAACAGATACTTCAACACAAAGTATCACCCTTACTATTGCAGACGATACAACTGAACCCGTGAATGGTAATGGCACAATTATCTTCTCTGAAGATTATGAAGATCAAACCGTTGGTGAGAATCCTGCAGGCTGGGGGGTGAATATTGCTTATAATATTCAAATGACACCTGGAGCAACAGCTTATGCTGATAAAGTGAGAGTGGTAGATGATGCACCAGGCCGTGATGGCAAAGCCTTATATGTAGATGGAACAGGCTTAAATAGTTCTCAAAACTACTCGATCATGCCATTAGACTTATCGGTAGTAGACAATGTAGAACGCGTTTACGTTCGTTATTATGTCTATGCAACCACAAACTATATTGGTAATCGTGCACTAACACCTTCAGGTGCACAACCGAACCATAATCATTTTATGTCCTTAGGAGTAAGCCATTCAGCAGAAATGCGTATCGGTGAAATCA
>JAOFNL010000216.1 GCA_028041985.1 Psychromonas sp.
AACTTTGTTGTTGCTGCCCATAAAGATGCGGCTAAATATGGAGCAATTGGTGGGCGTTTAAGTGCTGCTTTAAGTGTTGACCATGTAAGTTTAAGTGGTAACGATGCTAAAATGGGCGCTCACTCCGTTGTTATCGGTCAAATTCATGGCTCTAAAAAATGAACCGTTAAAGATTTACTTCCGTAAATTACCAAACCATGAGCATGGTTCATTATTCTGGAACTATGAAATTAATCCAAAAGATAAAAAAGATCGTTTTGATATCACTTACGATGTTTTTGGTTCTAAATCTCTAACTAAAGCGGATAAAGATCCTCGTGGTGGCATCGCATTAGGCGAGTTATTTACTTATGATGTAAATGTTAAAGACAATATTATGCATTTGACTTTCATTAAACGTCCTGGTGAAGCAAACGAAGAAGTGGTGACTTATAAAGTTAATCTAGCAGAGCCAAATGCGGCATCTAAATTAGACCGTAGTTACGCACAAGATTGGATGTACTTTAAAGCAGGTGCTTACAATCAATGTAACATTAAACCTACCAGTTCAGGTTGTACTAATAACGGTATCGAAGCAGGCGACTACGCTAAAGTTAGCTTCTACAAGTTAGAACTTGATCAGTAATATTTTGTAATAGATTAGGGTTCATTAACAGAGAACTCATAAAAATCCCTTGGTATTTTGATATCAAGGGATTTTTTTATTGCGTCATTCGCTATAGTTAACTACTTTTTCACTCCATTATATTCATTCAACCTTAATCAAGTTATTTAAAATCATTATGGTATGATCTTAAAAAATATTGAGTGTCTGTTCTTTTCTATTCAATAAAGTCCTAATTGTGATCACAATTAGTGTCATATTTCGCTCACTTAAAATGAGTGGAGTTCCATCGTCTATTTGCTGTAATCGGTATGACATAGACAAAGCCGTTATAAAATATGAGTATTGCCCTGTGATGATGACTATCAAACCTTTTGTATTATTGCTAATAAGCTGTTTTTTAATCATGACAGGTTATGGACTGAGCAACATATTATTGCCTGTTCGTATGCAAAGTGATGGTATTAGCTTAGATAGCATTGGTCTTGTTTTGTCGATGTTATCGGTTGGTTTTTTGATTGGGGCGATTTATTGCCGAAAATTATTACAGCGTGTTGGCCATATTAGAATTTTTGCCATGTGTGGTAGCTTAACCTCGGTCGCTATCTTACTGTCTGGTCTTTACCCTGACCCTATAGTACTAGGTGCGATGCGTATTGTGACAGGGTTTTGTATGGCTTGTGCGAATGCAACGCTGGATAGTTGGTTAAGTTATTCAGCGACAGAAAAAAATAGAGCAAGAATACTCTCGATTAATCAGATGGTATTAATGAGCGCGTTATTCTCAGGTCAATTTTTGTTGAGCGTTGCCCCTGTAGAAGGCATGGTGTTATTTGTTATATCAGGAATATTATTTAGCTTAGCGATCACGCCTATTGTTATTAGTAAACATAAAGGCCCTCAAATTGAAGATAGTCAATCTATGTCTTTGATTACTATTGCCAAATTATCTCCATTAGGTGTTGTTTGTTGTTTTTATTGTGGCCTGATATATACAGGTTTATTGAATATGTTGCCTATTTTTGCCGGTGATAATGGAATTAAAGAGTTAGATTTATCTATTTTTATGGGCTCCGCTATTCTTGGCGCGATTGTATTACAGTTTCCAATTGCTTATCTTTCTGACCACTTTGACCGTCGTCGAATCATGTTAGGTATGGTCAGTACTATCATTCTATTTTCTTTGTTTATTCCAATGCTACTCAATCTAGGGATGTTTAATCTAAGCTTATTTTCCATTGCGATTATCACCGGAGTTGCCGCTTGTCTTTATCCTATGAGTATGTCAGAAACCTTTGATAAAGTATTGAAAGAACAGATCTTAGCTGCGATGTCTGCATTGCTTGTTATTTATGCTTTAGGTAGCATTTTAGGGCCATATTTAGCCTCTGTTGTCATGAGTGTGTTTGGTAGTAATGCGCTGTTTATTTTTATCATCGTTGCTGCATTAACATTATTATCCTTCATTATTTTACGTATGAAGCAACGTGTAGCATTGCCATATGATGAGCAAGAAAGCTTTGTGATGCAAACTCCTTCAGGTGCCGTGTCAGTGTTAGATCCCCGAACTGATTATCATGAACCAGCTTTTAAACAGAGTGCAGAAGTAGAAGTGGCAATCAGTCTTGCTGCTAAAAATCCAGCGGCCGCAGTTAATATGGCAAAAGCCTTGGCATTACGCGATCCTTTGCATGCCG
>JAOFNL010000217.1 GCA_028041985.1 Psychromonas sp.
AGCGTATTAATCTAAAAATTTAGAGTTTATTTCATTTATTAACAGTGTTTCAGCTTAGTTGTTATTAATAAGTAAATACGTATTTAAGGAAATTAATGAATTTTTTTACATCCAAGCGAAATAAAAGTTCTCGATCCTCGGTCATTAAAGATATGGATAGAAAACAGAAACGATATGAGTCATTAGTTAATGTCTACAGTGCTGATTTATACCGATATGCCTACTGGATATGTAGAGATGCTGAGGTTGCTCAAGACCTTGTGCAAGAAACGTGTTTAAGAGCATGGAAGAGTATAGATAGTTTGTTAGATGACAAATCATCAAAAGGATGGTTATTTACTATTTTGAGGCGTGAAAATGCAAGACGTTTTGAACGTAAACAATTAACGTTAGTTGATATAGATGACTATGAAATTCCGACAGAGGAAAGCTCAAGCCATTACGATAAAGAGTTAATTAATCAAAAAATAGCGGCATTACCAATAGACTATAAAGAACCCCTATTATTGCAATTAATCGCAGGCTTTACTGCTGAAGAAATAGCAGTGCAATTGAATTTAAATAAAAACACGGTTTTAACGCGTTTATTCAGAGCTAAAAACTTACTTAAAACCAATTTAAAAGTTGAAGTTAATAATGGAGAAGCACATGGATGATATTTTATTTCGTCATACCGCGATTGCGACACCAAATGATAAATCAGACGAGTTTGTGTCGCGTGTAGCGAGTTCTGAAAGTGCAAAAAAATTAGTGGAAGATTCAAAAGAATTTGACCAACTACTTATGGACAGTTTGGCCATTGATGTTCCAACAGATCTTGTTGATAAAATCATGTTGGAGCAAAGTTTTGCTATTGAACAAGACAAGGTAGGCATTAGCCCTTGGTATATTGCAGTAGCGGCTTCTATTGCCTTTATTATTGGTCTGAGTGTCCCAATGTTAAATGGTTTAATTCAACCTCAGCCCTCTATTGGTAATGTGGCTATGCAGCATGTTCAACAAGAGTATTTTTTTACTGCCAAGGTCAATGAACAAGCTAGCATCAGTAATGTAAATACAAAACTAGCTCGGTATGGCGGTACTGCTAAAGAGGGGTTAGGCAAGGTTTTATTTGTTAATTATTGTAGTTTTGAAGGCACTTCTGCTTTGCATATGATACTAGAAGGTGAAAAAGGGCAAGTCACAGTATTTGTGGTACCTGAGGACGCAGGTTTTCAACCATCGGCTGAGTTTAATAATTCACATCTTAAAGGCATTTCTGAACAAATAGGAAAATCCAATGTTGTTATAGTAGGTGAACGTGATGAACCACTTGAAAAGATGAAAGCTAAGTTAGATGAAAATATTAAATGGGATATATAATCTGTTTCAATATTGAACAATAAAGTAGATTATTTATAAATAACTGTGATTGGTTGCTTGAAATATCAGCAACCAATTTTTTTATCGCGCTTTTGGGTTGACATGGTGAAATGCAAAAAATATACTGCGCCCGTCTTTAACATCACTGATTAGTTTAATAATCTATTTTAAAGAACAATTCCTCTTTAGCTCATTTGGTAGAGCGATAGAGGCGCTGTTAATTTATTGTTAGGATTAACAGTAAAAGAAATAATTCCTCTTTAGCTCAGTTGGTAGAGCAACGGACTGTTAATCCGTGTGTCGCTGGTTCAAGCCCAGCAAGAGGAGCCACATTTAGTTAAGCTTGATTTTTCGAGCATAACAAGTCGAAAGACTTTAAAAAGAATAATTCCTCTTTAGCTCAGTTAGTAGAGCGATAGAGGCACTGTTAATTCATTGTTAGGATTAACAGTAAAAGAAATAATTCCTCTTTAGCTCAGTTGGTAGAGCAACGGACTGTTAATCCGTGTGTCGCTGGTTCAAGCCCAGCAAGAGGAGCCACATTTAGTTAAGCTTGATTTTTCGAGCATAACAAGTCGAAAGACTTTAAAAAGAATAATTCCTCTTTAGTTCAGTTAGTAGAGCGATAGAGGCACTGTTAATTCATTGTTAGGATTAACAGTAAAAGAAATAATTCCTCTTTAGCTCAGTTGGTAGAGCAACGGACTGTTAATCCGTGTGTCGCTGGTTCAAGCCCAGCAAGAGGAGCCACTTTAAAAAGCCTGAACAGATTGTTCAGGCTTTTTTTTGCTCAAAATTTAGTTAACTGCAAGCTTAAAAGCAACCATTCCTCTTTAGCTCAGTTGGTGGAGCAACGGACTGTCTTATTTATTAGGTATAGCGTGTGTCGCTGGTTCAAGCCCAGCAAGAGGAGC
>JAOFNL010000022.1 GCA_028041985.1 Psychromonas sp.
CGGTTGGATGAATTTTTGCTGTAGAATCAATCATTAGATCTCTCTTCTTGCACACATTATTTCGGCCTGACAAACGACAAATCCGTCAACTTTAGCATAACATTGGAATTTACCCATTCCACGTTTTTCACTTAAGCATTTAACTTCAAGGTCTAATCTGTCTCCAGGTACAACAGGCTTACGGAATTTAACTTTGTCTATTGACGCAAAGAAATATAGTTCATTTTCAGCGGGTTTGCCGTGTTTTGTAAAAGCAAGTACACCTGTTGCTTGTGCTAATGCTTCTAGAATTAATACGCCTGGAAATACAGGAGTGCCTGGAAAGTGACCTGTAAACTGCGGCTCATTAAATGATACATTTTTATAGCCAACAAGAGTTTCTCCAGGGACATGGTCTACTACACGATCGAGTAATAAAAATGGGTAACGATGTGGTAGGAGATCCATGATCTCTTTAATATCAAGACTATTTAATTCGTTTGACACGATAATTTCCTTAGTTTTTATCTTCAATTTGCTTTTCAAGCTGTTTAATTCGCTTAAATAACTCTTCAATTTTTAATGTATAAGCTGTTGTTTTACGCCATGCTCTGTTTTCTTGGGCAGGTACGCCTGATGAGTACATTCCCGCTTTATCAATACTGCGCATTACCATAGAGTTACCAGTGATAACGACATTATCGGTCACAGTTATATGACCATTCATCGCGACACTGCCACCCACAATACAGTTTTTCCCGATCTGAGTACTACCTGCGATATTAGTCCCACCAGCAACGGCTGTATGTTCACCAATGTTAACGTTATGAGCGATTTGGCATAAGTTATCGATTTTAACACCATTACCAATAATGGTGTCTGATAATGCGCCTCTATCAACAGATGTGTTAGAGCCTATTTCAACATTATTGCCAATAATGACATTACCAATCTGTGGGATTTTTACCCATGTACCTTGGTATGGCGCATTGCCAAATCCATCAGAACCGATCACAGAGTTTGCATGAATAATGACGTTATTACCAAAGAAGCATCGATGATAAATAGAAACGTTAGAATAAATTTTACATCCATTCCCTAAAATACTGCCTTCACCAATCACTGAATTAGCAAAGATTTGACAGTTATCGCCAATTTTTGCACCTTCAGCAATCACTACATTATCAGCGATAGCAACATTTTGACCTATTGTCACTGACTCATGAATTTGAGCAGACTCAGCAATTTTTGCAGTTAAATTCGGCGTGGTATCAAACAAACGAGCTAGCAATGCATAACCTACGTAGGGGTTATCCATAAAAAGAGCATCGCCTTGATAAACACCTTTTAAAGCAGAAGGTAAAACTATCGCACTCGCATTGCAGTCATCTAAGCGGGCAAGTAGCTTTTTGTCAGAAACAAAAGTGATGTCTCCTTCTTTAGCGCTATCAAAGGTTGCTAATCGAAACAGCACTAAGTCACCATTACCACCTAATTCAGCTGATAACTGGCTTGCTAAGCTTGTTAATGAATGAGCCATAATCAAACCTACTTAGTACTAATTTCTTGAATAACTTTGTCTGAAATATCGAGGCTAGGTTGTACGAAGATAGCTTCTTCACCATTAAGGATTAAGTCAAAGCCTTCTTTTTTAGCAACTGTTTCAATAACAGCTCTAATTGTTTCAGAGGCTTTTTGCTGTTCTTCGCCTTGACGACGACGCTGATCTTCTTCAAAAGCTTTACCCATAAACTTGTATTCAGAAACTTTTACTTCAATTTTACGTTGTAATGCGATCAACTCGTTATTACTCATTAATTCGCCATCTTGTTTCATTTTAACTTCTAATTCTCTAATGCTTTTTTCTAACGCTTGTAACGACGTAATACGATCTTTAAATTCAGCTTCTAAAGTTTTAATAATAGCTGCTCGCTGCGGTGATTCTTGCATTACTTTTGTTGGAAATACAACGCCCACTTTTTGAGCATCTGCAGCGTGTACAGCAGAGATAGATACCATAGTAGCGGCTAGTGTAATCACTTTTAAAAAAGTCTTCATTTTGTTACTCCGTATTAAAAAATCTGTCATGAAACTATAAACTGGCTCGCAAGTAAACCATACTTTTTAGGTATAATGAAACACTTGCAAGCAATAATGGTGCTTATTTAACTAAAATACATCACCGATATTAAACTGGAATACTTCTGTTCTATCCCCAGCATATTCTTTTATTGGCACTGCAAGTGTGAATATTAAAGGGCCCATCGGGGAAATCCAAGTTAATTGAGTACCCACAGATGCCCGCATCCTGCCTGGTTTTGAATAATCGCCCGCATAATCACAATTATATGAACAACTATAACGGCTATATAAATCGTAATCGTATTCGGTATCCCAAGTCTCACCAGCATCAATAAAAAGACTACTACGTACTTGACGTGCATAAGCTTCATCTAAGAACGGCGCAGGGAAAATAAGTTCCGCACTCATTGTATATTTAGCATTACCGCCCACTGAACTATCGGTATAGGCAGAGGTTGAGTTACCTGCACTTTGCCCAACATATATTGCTCTTGGCCCTACCGTATTACTCGAAAAACCACGTAATGTTCGATAACCACCAACATAATAGTTTTCAAAGAAAGGTAATATTTGCTCATTTCCTTCGAACTCACCATAACCATTACCATAACCTAAGCTACCACGTAATAAGGTTGTCCAATCACCATCTGCAGTTATTCTTTGGTAATTACGGATGTCGAAATTTAATTTAAAATATTGTAAATCAGAACCAGGTATTGTCATTTTAGCGCCTAGGGTATGTGTCATACCTTGCGTTGCGAGTTGACCTCTGTCTAAATTATTTCGGTTCCAGCTAGCAGTAATATCTACACTTCTAAAATTGGCGCTACCATCTCCTTCCTGAAGGGAGCCATAAATATCCCAGAAATTAATTAATTGCTGATAACTTTCTAATTGTGAGATGCCGTTATTTTCCCAACCGACACTGAAACCTAATCGATTAATTTCATTAACAGGAAAACCAGCACTGAAGCGGATACCATAGGTAGTATTAGTATAATCAACAATATTGGCATCTGCCGCTTGAAACTTATCGTAATAAATTCGCGCTCCACCACTTACCGCATCTTTAGTAAGATATGGAGTATCATAGCTAAGGTCTACATTAAGGCTATAGTCGTTCACTTTAACTTCAATACCAACCTTATCACCAGATCCTAAAAAGTTACCTTGTTGAATACCACCACTCAAACTTACTCCCGATTCAGTACCATAACCAATACCTGCATTAAAGCTACCTGAAGCTTGTTCTACAACATTGACATTAACATCGACTAAATCATCACTAACACGCTCGGTATTAATATCAACTGTCGAGAAAAAACCTAACCGATTTAAACGTGCTCGAGAGGTTTCAAGCGCTTCACTAGATAACCACCCACTTTCCATTTGACGCATTTCACGTCGCAATACAACATCTTTAGTAGTTACATTACCTGAAATATTTATATGTCTAACGTATCCTCGTTGACCTGGTTCAACGGCAAAATTAACAACTACAGTATTAGTTTCATCGTCCACTTCTGGATAAGTATTCACCTCAGGAAAAGCATAACCTAATCGGCCAAAAAATTTACGGATGCTTTGTTCAGAAGCAGCTACATCAGAGGCAGCATAAACATCACCATCAGAGAATGATACCAAGCTTTTGATTGCTTCATCATGCCCTAATAAATCACCGATAAAAGTAACGCCTGATACTTTATAAACAGCCCCTTCAGTTATATTAACGGTAACGTATACGCCTTTTTTATTCGGTCTTAATGCCACTTGAGTTTCATCAATTTTAAATCGAATGTAACCTCTATCTAAGTAATAACTTTTAATCACTTCTAAATCACCAGCTAGCTTTTGCTTTTGATAATTATCATCGGCAAAAAAGTCCCACCAGCCACCTGAATCACCTAGTGTTAAACGCTTTAATAATTGCACATCACTAAATGCATTGTTACCAATGATGTTAATTTCTTCAATTTTTGCAGTTAAACCTTCACGAAATACGAACTGTAGTGACACCCTATTTCTTGGAAGGGGCGTGACGATAGTTTCAACTTGAGCACTATATTTACCAACACTATGGTAAAAATCTTCCAAGTTTTTCTCGATAGTAGTAAGCACAGTTCTATCAAGTGCATCACCCACTTGGATCGAATAGGTTTTAAGAGAATCTAATATTTGTTCTTCAGATAACTTGTCATTGCCACTTAATTCAATGGCACTGATCGTAGGACGCTCTTTCACCTTAAAAATAAGTATTGAACCATCTTTAAATAATTCAATAGATTCAAAGTAAGCACTACTGTAGAGTTTTTTAACCCCTTGTGATAATGCATAATCATCGACTACATCCCCTTCACGAATAGGCAAGCTCAATAATGCTGCCCCTAACGTAACACGCTGTAAACCTTCAAATTTCAAATCTGAAACAGTAAAGCTTTCAGCCTGGGAAAGAGGAGAAAAACACCCAGTGGCAATCAATACCAATACCAATAAATACTTCTTAAACATTATCGAGAAAATCCTTTGCGTACTTGAGTACAACTCATTTCAACAAGTTGGTTAATAAGGTGCAGTGTGCCACTTCAATCTATTGCCGGAATGGGTCACTAGACAACTTGTTTGCATTTTTATAGTAAATTAAAATCATTTAGTATTGCAATTGACATAAACGTCATCAACACTGTGACACCAATTTTAAAGCCAAATTCTTGTACTTTTTCAGAAACAACTTTACCTGTTATTGCTTCAATAAAATAATACATTAAGTGTCCTCCATCCAAGACTGGTAGGGGGATCAAATTCATGATGCCTAAATTAATACTGATCAACGCAATAAAGCCTAAAAAGTAAGCGAGTCCATAATCAGCACTCATTCCGGCACCTTTGGCAATGCCAACCGGACCACTTAGGTTTTTAACTGACAAGTCACCAGTCACCAATTTAACCAGTGTAGAAAAAGTTAACTCTGTTAATTGCCATGTTTTATCTAGCCCTTTCAACAGAGAATCAACTACACCATATTGCAAACTGACACGGAAGTTTTCTGGGTAGTCATCCACTTTTGGTGCTAATCCAATATATCCCTGTAAAAAACCATTTTGACCTTCACGTGCATCAGGGGTCAATAACAGAGTTTCTTTCACGCTATTTCTTTCTATCAAAAGCTCAAGTGGAGCATTTGCGTTTTGTTGAATAATTTTTACAAACTCCCTCCAATTGTTCAGCTTAACGCCATCAACTGCGATTAATTTATCATTCACAGTTAAACCACTGCGTTTCGCTGCACTATTTTCAGCAACTGAAGCCGCAATTAGATGAACTTTTGGCGAATAGGGTACCAACCCAAGACTATTAATAATGGATTCTTTTTTAGGGTCGTATTTCCAGTTTGATAATGAGACTGTGTAAGTTTTGCTTGGTTCATTTATTAAACTTGCGCTTGCTTGTGGATTATCATTTATAAGTGGTTTAATCGCCATAACAAATGAAGGCTCACCAATTTGCGAAATAAGCGCTAAATTTAATGCCTCCCAATCATTCACTGCTTGGCCATTAATGGCAGTTACTTGAAATTGATTTTGCTCCGTAACGATACTAACAGGAGTCCCTTCAACAACACTGCTAACAACCGGTTTAGCACTATTAACACCAATCATGTACATTAACCAAAATGCCACAATCGCTAATAAGAAGTTTGCGAGTGGTCCGGCGGCAACAATAGCAATGCGTTGCCAGACAGTTTTTTTATCAAATGCAAATTGTTGTTGATCTTCAGGTACTTCCTCAACACGCCCATCAAGCATTTTTACATAACCACCCAACGGAATAGCAGCAATGACAAATTCAGTACCGTGCTTATCTAATTTTTTAAAAAGTACTTTTCCGAACCCAATTGAAAAACGATGCACTTTAACACCGCATTGACGAGCCACCCAGAAATGCCCATATTCATGAATAGCCACTAAAATACTCAACGCGACTATAAATGAAGCGGTATTCCAAATAAAATCTAACAAATCACACCTCGATTAATCATTTGGACAGCGACTTTTCGTGCTGTTTTATCAATCTCTATCAATTCACTTACCGATGAGATAGCTTGATGCGTTAATTGATTGAGTACACTATCTACAATATTGGCAATATCACTAAATTTGATTTTTTTACCTAAAAAAGCCTCGACTGCCACTTCATTGGCAGCATTAAGCGTCGTAGTTGCATGTTGACCTTGATAGCAAGCTTGAATCGCTAATTTTAAACAAGGGTACCGAGCGTAATCTGGTTCGCAAAAGGTAAAACTATCACTGCTAAAGAAATCAAATTGCTTAGCACCACTTTGAATGCGTTGTGGCCCTCCCATTACGTGTGCAATAGGGATGCGCATATCTGGACTGCCCATTTGAGCGAGAACACTACCATCTTGATATTGCACCATGGAGTGGATAACTGATTGAGGATGAATAATAACTTGAAGCTGCTCTCTAGTCGTATTAAATAACCACTTCGCTTCGATATATTCCAAGCCTTTGTTCATCATAGTCGCAGAATCGATTGAAATTTTAGGTCCCATAGACCAGTTTGGATGTTTAATGGCGGCTGCAGATGTAATACTATCAAACTCAGATAAAGGCTTGTTTAAAAACGGACCGCCTGAACCCGTTAAAATTATTTTAGAAACCCCTGCTCCAGCCAGGTCACAAGCGCCAATACTTTGTTGCAAAATAGGCGACATGGATTGAAAAATTGCATTATGCTCGCTATCTACCGGTAATAAAGTCGCACCATGCTTTTTCACTGCATCTATAAATAATGCACCAGACATCACCAATGACTCTTTATTAGCGAGAAAAATTTCTTTACCTGCATACACAGCAGCCAACGTAGTCTTCAATCCCGCAGCACCAACAATAGCCGCCATCACAGAGTCAATTTCAGCACTCCCTAATAAAGCTAACACTTCACTTTCAGGCAATACTTTACAATTCAATTTTGTTTGTTGAAGAGATAGTTGAAGTTGTGCTGAAGCTTGACAGTCAGATAGTGCAACATAAGCGGGCTCAAATTCAATACACAGCGCTAACATTTTATCGACATTGGTTGCCGCATATAAAAATTTAACGTTATACAAATCGGGATTATGGCGACATACACTTAGTGTACTATCACCAATCGAGCCTGTTGCTCCTAATACAGCCAGGTTTTTCATGCTTAGATTAACCAATAAATATAAATAAGAGCAAATACAGGTACCGCTGCAGTTAAACTATCGATACGATCTAATATTCCACCATGTCCTGGTAGCAAATTACTACTATCTTTTAAACCGGCTTCACGTTTAAATATGCTTTCTGTTAAATCACCTAGTGCAGAGACTAATGTTGTAATCAGTGATGCTGCAAAAAACAGTGTCAGTTTATCCGCTGGAATGGCAAAGAAATTACTTGCAAAATAAGTAACGATCATCGAACTTAATAAACCACCAATCAGCCCTTCGATGGTTTTTCCTGGACTCACATTAGGTGCTAATTTATGCTTACCAAAACTTTTACCTGTAAAATAAGCCCCAGTGTCAGCAGCCCAGACCAATAAGAAAACAAACATGAGTAATTGCGCACCAAAATAAAAATCATGATGCATATTAACCGAACGTAATACGACCAAACCCCAGAAGAAAGGGACCAAGGTTAATAAACCAAATAAACTTTTGATCAGCTTACTTGAACCCCACAGTGTCGCAGAATTTGGGTAACGCGCTACTAAAAGAAAAGCAACACACCACCACAGGGCAGCAGTGACAAGTCCCGAGATGATATACTCATTAGGAATTTGGCTCCCCCAAATAGCCTCAACGGGCATTAACATTAATGTTATACCTAAGATCAAACCAAAAATATAAAGCACTGCAGATGAAGGTGTTTTACTAACAAACCCAGCCCATTCCTTACTAGCAAGTAAAAATATACCCGCAGCAAAAAGTGTAAAGAATTTCAGCGGTAAAAAGAAAATAGCCGCAATGGCTAATGGCGCTAATACAAGCGCAGTTATAATTCGTTGCTTCACAGAAAATTCCCGTTATATCAGTAGGTAAGACTAGTCGCGAAATACTAGCTATTTACTTGCTCGCTGGTTTGTCCAAAACGTCGCTCTTTACCAGAAAAGACGTCTACAGCTTGTTGGAAGGCTTGAGCATCAAAATCTGGCCATAATACATCTGTAAAGTACAATTCAGCATAAGCAAGTTGCCATAATAGAAAGTTACTAATGCGATAGTCCCCCCCTGTTCGAATCATCAAATCAACATCTGACAATTCAGATAACGATATCGTTTTGGTTAATAATGCTTCATCAATCTCATCAATTGCCAACAGTCCATCTTTCGCCTGTTGCGCTATCTTACGAGTTGCATCAGTAATATCCCAACGTCCACCATAATTTGCAGCTACATTTAACGCTAAACCAGTATTATTTTCAGTTAATAACTGCGCTGCATGTATTTTTTTTTGCAGGCGCTCACTAAAACCAGATATATTACCGATAATTTTTAGCTTAATATTGTTTTTATGAAGTTTTTTCACTTCGCGTCCAAGCACTGTAAAAAACAGTTCCATGAGCATATTCACTTCTTGCTCAGGTCGTTTCCAGTTTTCACTGCTAAAGGCAAAGATTGTTAACGCTTCAATACTATGTTCACTTGCAAAAATAATAGCTTTACGCAATGCATTAACGCCATGCTTATGCCCAAAAACACGGTGTTTTCCTTTTTGTTCAGACCAGCGTCCATTTCCATCCATAATAATGGCAACGTGTTTAGGAACTTTATTTTCAAGTGGTTTTGGCGTCACAATAATCCTTGATAAAAAGTAAAATGTACTTTATTTATGATGAATATATCTTATCGGAAATAAAGTACGTTAATCATATTAACTAAAATTAAACTTCCATTAATTCCGCTTCTTTAACGGCTAATATATCATCTACTTTCTTAATACTTTCATCAGTCTCTTTTTGAATAAGATCTTCACCTTGACGCTGCTGATCTTCACTGATCTCTTTTTCTTTTTCTAGATCTTTCAAATCACCATTCGCATCACGACGAATGTTACGAATAGCAACTCTTGTGCTTTCAGCTTCGCCACGTACCACTTTAATTAAATCTTTACGACGCTCTTCAGTTAATGGTGGTAAAGGAATACGAATAACCGTACCAGCAGACATTGGATTTAAGCCTAGGTTAGATCCCATAATTGCTTTTTCAACCGCTGCAATTAATGTTGCATCAAATACTGTGATTGTTAATGTACGAGCATCTTCAGTTGATACATTACCCACTTGACGTAATGGTGTGTTGGCACCGTAATACGGCACCATAATGCCATCAAGTAAACTCGGGTGTGCACGACCAGTACGTACTTTCGCTAATTGACTTCTAAATGAATCGATGCTTTTGTTCATGCGAGTGTGAGCATCATCTTTGATTTCGTTGATCATATCTATTTCCTAACTTATTGAATCATAATAAAAATCTTTACTACCAATTGATAGTCAGTGTTTAATAGTTAAATGTTTTGATAGTTAATTTTTTTGATAACTAATTGTATTTGGTATCTGTATTATTAAATATTTTCAGCTGCATGTGTAATCGTTGTACCTTCATCGCCACCTAATACCACGCGACTTAAAGCACCTGGTTTATTCATGTTAAATACACGAATAGGTAAGCTATGATCACGTGCAAGTGTAAAGGCAGCTAAATCCATTACCTGTAACTCTTTTTCTAATACCGTTTGGTAATCTAATACACTATATAATTTTGCATCAGGATTTTTAACCGGGTCAGCATCATAAACGCCATCCACTTTTGTCCCTTTTAGTACAGCATCCGCTTCAATTTCGATGCCACGTAAACAAGCTGCAGAATCTGTCGTGAAAAATGGATTACCGGTGCCAGCAGAAAAAATAACAACCGTGCCTAATTTTAAGTATTTAATCGCTTCGGCCCAGTTGTAATCATCACAAACACCATTCAGGGGAATAGCAGACATTAGACGAGAGTTGACATGTGCTCTGTGTAAAGCATCGCGCATTGCAAGCCCATTCATCACTGTTGCAAGCATCCCCATGTGGTCACCCACAACACGATTCATACCTGCTTTTGCTAAACCTGCTCCACGGAAGATATTACCACCGCCAATCACTAAGCCAACTTGAACACCTGATTCGATTAACGACTTGATCTCTAATGCCATACGATCCAATACTTTTGGATCTATACCAAACCCTTCTTCACCTACAAGGGCTTCGCCACTCAATTTTAATAAAATACGACGATAAGCAGATTTAGGATTAGTGCTCATAATTTCATTCCTCAAGTTGAAATAATACCAATTTTTTAAAACTTTCATCAAAAAATATTAAAAAATAGATATCAATATAAAGAAAATGTCTTACTGTTTAATGTAAAAGAACCGCAGCCATGCCGCGGTTCTTTTTACAAAGGATAAATGCTTTAAAACATCACCTATTGTAGTAACATTAATTACTTAGCAGAAGCAGCCATTGTTGCAGCAACTTCAGCAGCAAAGTCTTCCACTTTTTTCTCAATACCTTCACCCACTTCTAAACGGATAAAAGAGACAACGTCTGCATTTTTATCTTTAAGAAGTTGAGCAACAGTCAGTGATGGCTCTTTAATGAACGCTTGACCAGTTAAACTTACTTCACCAGTAAATTTAGCCATACGACCAGTAACCATCTTCTCTGCGATTTCAGCAGGTTTACCACTTTCAATAGCAATTTGTAATTGGATTTCTTTTTCTTTAGCAACAACTTCTGCAGGCACATCAGTTGGTTTAACAAACTGAGGTGATGCAGCAGCTACGTGCATTGCGATATCTTTAGCTAAATCAGCGTCACCGCCAGTTAGTACAGAGATAACACCAATTTTACGGCTATGTACGTAAGCGCCTAGGTTTTCACCTTCAACGATTTGTAAACGACGTACAGAAATATTTTCACCAATTTTAGCAACTAATAATTCACGAGCTTCTTCAACTGTTGAATCGTCATATGCTAATGCGCTTAATGCTTCAACGCTTTCTACTTTGTTTGTAAGTGCAATATCCGCTACTTTTTCAGCAAAAGCTAAAAAGCTTTTATCCATTGCTACGAAGTCTGTTTCACAGTTTACTTCGATAATTAATGCTGTAGTGCCATTTGATTTAGCAATGATAGCGCCTTCAGCAGCAATACGACCTGCTTTTTTAGCCGCTTTGATTGCACCAGATTTACGCATGTTTTCAATTGCAAGCTCGATGTCGCCATCTGCTTCAACTAATGCTTTTTTACAATCCATCATACCCGCAGCTGTGCGGTCACGAAGTTCTTTAACTTGTTTAGCTGTAATAGCCATTGTCGAATTCCTATTGTTTAGTTCTATAAAAAAGGGGTCATAAAGACCCCTGATAACCAACCAATGATTGGTTAATAAGAGCTTCTATTATTTAGAAGAACTTATTTCTCAGCTGATTCTTCTTCAACAAAACCTTCAGCGACTACTACTTCTGCAGTGCGGCCTTCTTTAACAGCTTCAGCAGCTGCAGTTAAGTAAAGCTTAACAGCACGGATAGCATCATCATTACCAGGTACGATGAAATCAATGTTATCTGGGCAAGAGTTAGTATCTACAACAGCGATAACAGGAATACCTAAGTTATTCGCTTCTTTAATTGCAATGTGCTCGTGATCGGCATCGATAACGAAGATTACATCTGGGATACCACCCATGTTTTTGATACCACCAAGTGTTTTTTCAAGTTTTTCTAATTCACGAGAACGCATAAGCGCTTCTTTCTTAGTTAACTTGTCAAACGTACCGTCTTGGCTTTGAACTTCAAGATCTTTCAAACGCTTGATTGATTGACGAACTGTTTTCCAGTTAGTCAACATACCACCTAACCAACGGTGATCAACATAGAATTGCTCACACGAAAGAGCCGCTTCTTTAACTGCTTCAGAAGCAGCACGTTTAGTACCAACAAAAAGAACTTTGCCTTTTTTAGATGCTTTAGCTTCTAGAAAGTTAAGCGCTTGGTTAAACATAGGAACTGTTTTTTCAAGGTTGATGATATGAACTTTATTACGAGCACCAAAAATGAATGGTTTCATTTTTGGATTCCAGTAACGAGTTTGGTGACCGAAGTGAACGCCTGCTTGTAGCATATCGCGCATTGATACTGTTGCCATTTGAATTTCCTTTTAGGGGGTTAGGCCTCCACACATCCCATACACTCGACCATTAATTTCTTAAGCAGAAAAAGGCACCCCGAGTGACGTGTCGATGCGTGTGTGTTGTTTATAATATTAATCCTTATTATTCAATGCATTAAATGCGCTGAATGGATTATATTGATTAAGTGAGAAGGCGATTAACAAATTAATCTATCAATCTCGGTGCGCTTTATACCATAGTTACCCGTTGAGCTCAATAAGTAGCGTATTAATTAACAACCTTTTTGAAGGCTTTTAAACATCCAATCCCCTGCTGTTGTTGGGGGTTTCTGTTCATTATTTTATCTAGCACCCAAGGCTAAAATTCTTTATAGTAAAGGGATAGATAATTTATTCAAAGTATAGAGAACTGACATGACTGGAATCATTAAAACCGCTCAAGAAATAGAAAAAATGCGCATCGCAGGCCAACTAGCCGCTGACGTATTAACTATGATTGAACCACATATTCAAAAAGGTGTTACCACCAATGAATTAAATCAAATTTGCCATGACTTTATTGTTAATGAGCAAAAGGCGATTCCAGCACCACTCAACTATCACGGTTTTCCTAAATCAATTTGCACCTCATTGAATTATGTTGTCTGCCATGGCATCCCTAATGATAAAGCCTTAAAAGAAGGTGATATTGTGAATGTCGATATCACAGTTATTAAAGACGGCTACCACGGTGACACATCAAAAATGTTCATGGTCGGTAAAGTATCTATCCTTGCAGAACGTTTATCTCGCATTGCCCAAGAATGTTTATACATTGGTATCAACATGGTAAAACCAGGTGCTCGTTTAGGTGATATTGGCGCAGCAATTCAAAAACATGCTGAAGCTCATCACTATTCTGTTGTGCGCGAATATTGTGGTCATGGAATTGGTGCAGGTTTTCATGAAGAACCACAAGTATTACATTACGGTAAAAAAGGCACTGGTGAAGTACTAAAAGCGGGTCAATGTTTTACTATTGAACCAATGATTAATGCTGGTAAACGTGATTGTAAAGTATTAAAAGATGAATGGACGGTTGTTACCAAAGATAAAAAATTATCAGCGCAGTGGGAACATACTTTATTAGTGACAGAGACTGGCGTCGAAATACTAACATTACGTCCAGAAGAAACGATTGAACGTATTATTAATCCAGAATAAACGTGAATAGCCTGTTAATTGACTATCAAAAAACAGGCTTTAACTTTGAGGCTTTAAATGGACTTTGAACAGCATTCCCCGCGAAAAATTCAACAAAATGATCTTACGATCCCTTTTATTAAAAAACATTTACAAACATTTACTGACTGGCAATTAGAGCAGTTTATCGCTAAAAAACACATTAATGAAATAGTGGCGATGCGTGCTCGTTATGTTGATGAGTTACTTAGTGTTTTGTGGACTTTTGTTGGTTTAGATGAAAGTTATGACTTAAGCCTAGTCGCTGTCGGTGGCTATGGCCGTGGCGAGTTACATCCAAAATCTGACATTGATTTATTAATTCTTTCAGATCATGGATTTAGTAAAAAATCTGAAGAAAAAATAGGTAGACTAATTACTCTTCTTTGGGATTTAAAACTGGATGTCGGTAATAGTGTCCGTACATTGCAAGATTGTTTAGACCAAGGTAAAGCTGATATTACGGTTGCCACTAGTATGATCGAATCTCGATTACTTTGTGGTAATGAAACAACTTTTGCTAAGCTACAAGATATTATCAGTCAGGATGATTTTTGGCCTTCAAACAGATTCTTTACCGTTAAAAAAGAAGAGCAGTTTTGCCGCCATAAGAACTGTCGAGGTGATGGTTATACTTTAGAGCCCGATATTAAAAATGGCTGTGGAGGTTTACGAGATATTCAAACTATTGCTTGGATTTCCAAACGTCACTTCGATGCTCAAAGCTTATTAGAGTTAACCTCTTACGGGTATATCACTCAAGGTGAATACCATGAAATAACTGATTGCCAATCACAACTTTGGACAATTCGTTTTGCATTACACACTGTGACTGGTCGTGGTGATAATCGCTTACTGTTTGATTTCCAAAGTGACGTTGCTAAATTACTAGGTTACACCGGGCAAAGAAATGAAGCAGTAGAGCAAATGATGAAAATGTTCTATCAAACCATTCGCCGTGTAAAAGAACTTAACGAAATGTTACTACAATATTTTGATGAAGCGATTTTAGGTAATGTCGCTACTGAGTTTCATACGATTGATGAGCATTTTCAAATTCGCGGAAACAAAATCGAATTAACCACCTCGGGATCTTTTCAAGAAAATCCTGAATTGATACTGCAAATGTTCCTAAACATTGCCAACGATAAACGTATTGAAGGCATTTATTCACCAACACTACGAGAGTTACGTGAAGCAAGACGATGTTTAACGCATTGGTTACAAAATATCCCTGAATGTCGCACCGTGTTCATGGAAATAATTAGGCACCCTCGCGGCATGGGACTCCCTTTCTCTTTGATGTATGAGCATGCTGTATTAGCAGCTTACATACCACAATGGAGCCGTATTGTTGGCCAAATGCAATTTGATCTGTTTCATGCTTATACTGTAGATGCGCATACCCATAAATTGGCTAAATTCATTTACAACTATCCGAAAAGTAAAAAAGATCATGCATTAGCACATGATATTTACAATGAATTAGCCAAACCAGAATTATTGTTTTTAGCGACGATTTTTCATGATATTGCAAAAGGTCAGCAAGGAGATCACTCTACCTTAGGTGCTGTTGATGCGCTGGCATTTTGTGAATTACACGGCTTACCACGCCACGAAAGTAAAATTGTGGCTTGGCTGGTAGAGCATCATTTAACCATGTCTGTCACAGCTCAACGTCGTGATATCAGTGATCCTAATGTGATCATCGAATTTGCTAAAGTAGTCCGTGATGAAAAATACCTTAACTTATTATACTGCCTCACCGTTGCCGATATTTGTGCAACCAATGAGGAAACTTGGAATAGTTGGAAAGCCTCTCTTTTACGTGATTTATACTATAAAACATCAACTATGTTGCGACGCGGTTTAGAAAATCCACCAGATATTAGAGACCGTATTCGAGATCGAAAAATTAAAGTACTAGCTATGTTAGTGGAACAAGGTATTACTGAAGAAGTGGTAAAACCATTATGGAAACGTTTTAAGTTAAATTACTTTTTCCGATATACATCAGCACAAATTTGTTGGCATACGCAGCATTTACTTGAGCATAAAGATCATACTCAACCTTTGATCTTAATTAGTACTAAAAACAAGCGCGGTGGCAGTGAAATATTTGTTTACCATAAAGATATTCCTGTTTTATTCTCTTCAGTTGTGACAGAAATAGATAATAAGAAACTCAGTGTCCATGATGCAAAAATTCTTTCAAGCCGTGATAATTATTCACTCAGTACGTTTACTGTATTAGAAGAGGATGGTGAGCATATCGATGATGGTAAAATTCAGCGCTTACGAGAGGCGATTTTAGGTTCACTATTAAAACCTGATGTAGTCAACTCGAACTTAATTCGATTAGGTCGTGTTAAACGCCAATTTAAATTTGAGCCAAGAATAACCTTTTTACCAACGCGTCGCAGACGCACTCAACTTGAAGTTGTTGCTTTCGATGCACCTGGTATATTAGCCGATATAGGCACTGTATTTGTTAAACACGGCTTGACGCTTGATACCGCTAAAATAACCACCATTGGCGAACGAGCAGAAGATCTTTTCATCGTATCCACTGTCGAAGGTGACTCTTTGACTAAAGAGCAAGAAGAAAGCTTAAAAGCGAGTTTAATGTATGAGTTAAGTCCAAGTACTTAGGGCATGACCTCGTATTTTAATCTGAGCAATGCACGCCTTAAAAAATAAAACCCCGTGAAACAATCATCACGGGGTTTTAAAAAGTGGATAAATGGCGCTACTTTTTAACTTTGTTCAAACGTAACAAAATCATGACTTAACACTTGTAAACTCACGTTATCACCAACGGCAAACTGCAAACACTCGCTACTATGATTGCTGTATCGAACAATAAACTCTTGCTCTGAAAATTGAACCGTTATCTGTTGTAATGCGCCTTGAAAATCAACCTGTTTCACTACCGCACTGCCATTGATGTCTGGTGTGATTGAAATATGTTCAGGTCTTAATAATAAACGTAGTTTCTCGCCAACTGCATTTTCTATCACTCGATTACTACCTAATAATCCAAAACAGGATTGGTAGCCATATTTATCAACGACTTGTACATCGATATAATTAGCTTGCCCCATAAAGTTCGCAACATACGCAG
>JAOFNL010000218.1 GCA_028041985.1 Psychromonas sp.
ACTGGGATGAGTAGAAGGTTGAATATTTGTCAATTTATCTTTTGAATATACTACAAGGTAGGGTATTGAAGAGCTCTATTTGTTTAAAAGCCAGTAATGGTTTCCCAAAACTGGCTTTATTAATCGCTTACTATTTTTTAATTAATTGTTTTAAATAGTTATTTAAGTTTACTTAAATCTCTTACCGCGCCTTTGTCAGCTGATGTTGCCATCATTGCATATACTTTTAATGCAGCTGAGATAGGACGGATACGATTGATAGCTTTCCAACCAATCACATCTTGTTTTACACGGCGCTCTGCTAATACTTCATCAGATACTTTTAAGTTCATTTCACGTGTTGGAATATTAATATCGATAATATCGCCATTTTCAATTAAACCAATCACACCGCCAGCAGCTGCTTCAGGAGAAACGTGACCGATTGAAAGACCTGAAGTACCGCCAGAGAAACGACCATCAGTAATCAATGCACACTTTTTACCAAGCCCCATAGATTTAAGGTATGACGTCGGGTAAAGCATCTCTTGCATACCTGGGCCACCTTGTGGACCTTCGTAACGGATAACAACGACATCACCTTCAACGACTTTACCACCTAGGATCGCTTCAACAGCATCATCTTGGCTTTCATATATTTTAGCTGGGCCAGTAAATGTTAGGTTGTCATCATCAACACCTGCTGTTTTTACCACTGCACCATCAACTGCCATATTACCAAATAAGACTGCTAAGCCACCTTCAGTACTGAATGCATTTTCTATTGAACGAACACAACCACTCTTACGGTCGTTATCAACGGTATCCCAACGACAAGATTGGCTGAACGCTTTAACTGTACGAATACCTGCTGGGCCTGCACGATAAAAATCGATAATCGCTTGGTCTTCAGTTTGCATAATATCGTATTTTGCTAATTGTTCTTTCATTGTTGGGCTTAGAATAGTTGGAATTTCGCTATTTAATAAACCAGCTCTATCTAATTCACCTAGAATAGCCATTACACCACCTGCACGATGTACATCTTCCATATGGTATTCTGGTGTAGAAGGGGCTACTTTACAAAGCTGTGGTATACGTCGAGACATCTCATCCATATCAGCCATGGTGAAGTCTAATTCAGCTTCTTGTGCACAAGCTAATAGGTGAAGAATTGTGTTTGTTGAACCGCCCATTGCAATATCTAATGCCATTGCGTTTTCAAAAGCACCGCGATTTGCGATTGAACGAGGTAACACTGAGTAATCATCTTCTTGATAGTGACGTTTTGTAATTTCAACAATACGACGACCTGCTTCTAAGAAAAGGTTCTCACGATCTGAATGTGTTGCTAGCATTGAACCATTACCAGGCAATGATAAACCTAATGCTTCTGTTAAACAGTTCATTGAGTTAGCGGTAAACATACCCGAGCAAGAGCCACAAGTTGGACATGCGCTACGTTCAACTTTATTCAAATCTTCATCAGATACATTTTTATCAGGACCCATTACCATTGCATCAACCAAATCTAATTTGATGATTTGATCTGAAAGCTTCGTTTTACCTGCTTCCATTGGTCCGCCTGATACAAAAATGACTGGAATATTAAGGCGAAGTGATGCCATTAACATTCCTGGTGTGATTTTGTCACAGTTAGAGATACATACAATCGCATCAGCACAGTGAGCATTCACCATGTATTCAATTGAGTCTGCAATTAAATCACGTGAAGGTAGGCTGTATAACATGCCTGAGTGACCCATCGCGATACCATCATCGATAGCGATAGTGTTAAATTCTTTAGCAATACCGCCTGCTTTTTCAACTTCACGCGCAACTAGTTGACCCATGTCTTTTAAGTGAACGTGGCCCGGTACAAATTGTGTGAATGAATTGGCAATCGCTATGATTGGCTTTCCGAAATCATCATCTTTTACGCCGGTTGCGCGCCATAATGCACGAGCACCTGCCATGTTACGACCATGTGTGGATGTTTTTGAACGATAAACTGGCATCTTAGTTTCCTTAAATTACTTGCAAGTCAAGTGACTGGCACTGAGATAAATAATAGTTAATAGTAGTAAAACAGATAACCCTCAAAGGCACAATCTGCATTATTACGCGGTTGCTTTTATATTTTGTTCTTGTTGCAATGTAGCGACCTGTGTCACACCCACTACTTTTTCAATTTGTTTTGTTAACAAGTTAATATCACGTTCACTGCAAACCGTTAATGTTACGTGCGTAGACTGTTTAATATTACCTGTTTCTGCATTAATACTATCAACTG
>JAOFNL010000224.1 GCA_028041985.1 Psychromonas sp.
GGAGACAAGTTCAACCTGCTTATGGCTCAACACCCTATCAAAAAATGGGTCAACTGCCTTTATTTATTTTCTGTTTTATCGCACTGTTTTTGGCTTTTATTCTCATAAGAAACAAGCAATAATCATCGTTAAAATACGTTGTACAATGTAGTCACTTCTAATCAATTAAATAACAATATACAGTGAATTTAAACACTGTAATTTAATGCTTAAACTGCTAATATATTTTTAATAAAACTTCACTCCAATCAAGGAAATCGTATGATTTTAAAAAAAGCTGCCATCATTACCCTCTCAACATTTTTTTTAACGGTTGGTTGCGCATCCACTTCAACTCCTGATTCAACAACAGAAATTAAAATATCAGGCCTAGAAAGTGCCTTGGTACAATCACAAACGGAAATAGCGCAAGCACAAACGGAAATAGCGCAAGAAAAACTAGCAGTAGAACAAGCAAATATTGCATTGGAAAATGCTAAAAAAGAAGCAGCAGAACTTAGTGAAAAACTTAAGCAACAAATAGCAGTCAACGAAAGCAAAACGAACAACAGTGACGTACTCATTGAAAAAGTCACAAAACGCGATAGCTATTTAGATAAAACTGTTTTAGGTGAAGCGGAATGGATTTACATTACTAAAGCAAAAGAAAACTTTAAAGCACGTATCGATACTGGAGCGACCACTTCTTCCATCAATGCAGTTAATATTCAACGTTTCGAACGTGATGGCGAAAAATGGGTGAAATTTAACATCACTCATTCAAAGGATGAAAAAGAGAGCTATATTGAAGCGCCTATTGTCCGTATTGCTAAAATAATTCAATCAAGCAAACCAGGTGAAGAAACTGAGCGACCAGTAGTCAAATTACATGTTCGCATCGGCGATTTATCACAACAGTCAGAATTCACATTAACGAACCGTTTACACATGGAATATCCTGTTTTGATCGGACGTACGTTTATGCAGGATGTTGTATTAGTTGATGTTAGCCAAGAATACATCCACCCAAAGTATCAAGCAAAAGATAAGAAATAGGGAACATTTATGAATGCACGTATTTTCTTTTTTACCTTAGTTGCCGGATTATTTTTACTAGGCTCATTTCAAACTGTGCAACGCCATATTGCCTTCGATATTCCCTGGATGCCGGGTGAAACTCGCACCATTTGGAATATTGATGCGAAGGTTGAGTTTGACGCCATTGGAAAACCTGTTTTAGCGTCTTTAACAACACCTAATACACAAGCTGGATTTACCCAAATCAGTCAAAATGCAGCCTCACCTGGTTACGGCTTATCTTTTTTATATGAGAATAATGCACCTGAAGCAGAATGGACTATTCGCGAAGCAACAGGTCCACAAACTCTTTATTACAATATCCAATTAATGGCGGATAATAAAAGCCTTGATCAACCTATCACTGCAATGCCACCTCTATTTGATGAACAATATGGTGCAGCAGGTTTAGCTGCTGGCAGGGATATCATTAAAACAGCGTTAAAAACTAGCGCAGATGCATTTAGCTTCACGCGAGAATTATTGAAGCAAATCAATTCTGATCAACCAAATCAAAACGTTAGCCTAATTTTGAATGGCAAAATATCGAAAACAGATTTACTGATTGCTCTATTAAATGAAGCAAAATATCCAAGTAAAAAAGTAGGTGCACTAGTACTTGAAGATGGTCGTCGCCGTCAACATTTACTACCGCTAGTTAAGGTTTTCCAAGAAAAAAATGGAATAATAGAATCTCATTTATTTAATGCAAACTCTACCGAGTCAGTTGATCGCAGTAATCTATTATTATGGGATCAAAATGGTAAATCATTGTTAGAGTTGACTGGAGGCGAAAACTCAAAAGTTAGTTTCTCAATGATTAAACAAGAGCAGCCTGCATTATCAGCTATTTTGCAAAAAACAGATAATGACCATTTATTTAACTTCTCAATTCATAGTTTACCTATTGAAGACCAGTCATTATTTAAAGGGATATTAATGATCCCTCTAGGTGTTTTGATCGTTGTACTTATGCGCGTATTAGTGGGCTTGAAAACATCAGGTACCTTTATGCCAGTCTTAATTGCCATGGCATTTATCCAAACTAGTTTAGTGACTGGTTTAGTGGGGTTTGTGTTGCTTGTGGCAGTGGGATTATTTAT
>JAOFNL010000220.1 GCA_028041985.1 Psychromonas sp.
CAAGTCTTATTTTTCGTCTTATAATTAAAAGAGCTTACCCAACCTGACTCGCCCATAACCTTGCATATTTCCCTTTTCTTTCAATCAACAATTGGTGATTACCCGCCTCCACCACTTGCCCTTTTTCAATCACCATAATACGGTCGCATTGGTTAATGGTATTTAAACGATGCGCGATGCTGATCACGGTTCGCCCTTTGGTTATCTCAGGTAAACGGCTGATAATCGCCGCCTCTGATTCGTAATCGAGTGCACTGGTCGCTTCGTCTAAGACGAGTATTTTGGGATTGGTGATAAGCGCTCTTGCCAGTGCAATCCGTTGTTTTTGACCGCCTGATAAATTACTGCCTCGCTCGCCCACTTGTGTGTCGTAACCTTGTGCGAGTTCTTCAATAAATTCATGTGCACCCGCCAATTGAGCGGCATGTAATAACTGTGCTTGTGTGGCTTGCGGGCAGCATTGGCGGATGTTTTCGGCCACGGTGCCGGAGAATAGGTGACTGTCTTGTAGCACGATACTCATGCTACGGCGCAGCTCAACGGGGTCGGCAATCGCAAGGTCCAGTCCATCTACGTACACTTCGCCTGATGTGGGGCTATATAAACGCTGTAACAATTTAGTGATGGTGCTTTTACCCGAGCCGGAGCTGCCAGTAATGCCAATAAATTCCCCTGCTTTAATTTCAAAACTTAAATTGCTGATGACCTCTGGCGCATCACTGTGATAACGAAAACGTACTTGTTTAAAGCTAATTTCACCTTGCACTTGTGGTGTTGAGGCAAGCCCTGCACTGCCCACTTCAATAGGCTCTGATAAAATATCACCAATGCGATGCAGTGAGATTAATGTATGCTGAAAGTCTTGCCACACTTGCGCTAAGCGTAAAATAGGTTGGGTCACTTGCCCTGCCAACATATTAAAGGCTACTAACTCACCTGCGGTTAAATCACCTGACATCACCAATTTAACGCCCCACCACAGTAATAGCGCAGCCGTTATTTTTTGAATAAAGCTAATACCTTGCTGCGCCCATATGCTGGTAATTCTGGCTTTGATGCCGGCTTTAAGTTGGCTTGCTAAACTGGTTTGCCACTCTTTAACAAAGCCCTGTTCGATAGCACTGGTTTTAATGGTTTCAATGCCCGTAATGGCTTGGTTTAAAAAGGCGCTGTTATCGGCATTACATTCAAAGTGTTTATTCACGCGTGCCCGTAAATTAGGGCCAACGCTTAACCAAAATAGGAAATAAACCACTAATGACCCCAGCACTAACCACGTTAACTTGGGTGCATAACTAAATAACACGGCAATGAAGATAAAAATAAATAAGAAGTCGAGCACCATCATCAACGCAGAGCCTGACAGGAACTGCCTAATTTGGTCCATCTCTCGCACGCGCGCAGTAATTTGTCCGGTTTGGCGTTGGTTATAAAAAGAGATAGGCAAGGCAAGTAGATGACGATATAAACGACTGTTTAATTCAGCATTTAATTTACTGGCTAAATTTGAGAATAACCAAGTACGCAGGTAAGAGAAAATAGGCTCAAACAACGCTAATGCCATCAATGCAAATGCCAGCACTTGTAAGCTGGATAAACTACGGCTCACGAGTACTTTATCAATCACGTTTTCAAAAATAAGCGGCGTCACTAACGCAATTAATTGAATAAACAGCGAAATCAATAAAACGGTTTTTGCTTGCTTAATATGTTTGATGAGTGAAGGTAAAAACCATGAAAAGCCAAATTCAGTAGTTTTTGTTGTTGGCTTTTCAGCGAGTAAAATAACTTGCTGCTGACTTTGCTCTGCCCAAGTTTGCACGCTTAATTGGTACACTTCTAAACTCACGGGGTCCTGCAGTTTGACCTCGGTTCCAGTACTCGCTAGTAAAACGCAGTATTGACCATTCACTTTTGTGATTGCAGGGATTGGCAATGTACTTAAACGCTTAATACTTACCTTTTCAACACGTGCTTTTAAGTCTATCCACGCAGCACAGCGGCATAAATCTAACTCGTTCGCTTCCCCCTCAGCAAGGCCTAAACGATGGATTAACCCTCGCGATGAAACAGATTGACCAAAGTGTTTTGCCGCTAACGCCAATGACAATACACCACGGTCTAGGCTTTCTGTGTCGATGCTCATCGTTCTCTCAACGCTTCTGATTGATATTGCTGTAATGGGCTTAACAAGTATTCAATCACACGTCGGTCACCTGTGGTAATTTCGGCCATCACACTCATCCCT
>JAOFNL010000221.1 GCA_028041985.1 Psychromonas sp.
TTCGCAACAATTACATCAGAATCTTTCACCTTTACGTGACGATCTACGATCAAAATATCACCGTTAAATATACCAACACCCTCCATTGAATGGCCATCAGCTTTACCAATAAAGGTAGCACTTGGATGATCAACTAATAGCCCATCTAAACTTAAAGGTAGCTGTAGATAATCACTAGCGGGACTTTCAAAACCCGTAATACCTGCACTGGCAGTAATAGGAATAAATTTCATATAATAACAACTGTATAAAAAGACAGTTATTATTATAAGTGAGATTTGACTAAGTACAAGAATAAATTAAATAATAGATTTGATGACACTAAAATATGTATTGAGAGTGTAGATAGATAGCAGGGTAAATAGTATTTATTCCTCTTGTGTTGTTAATAATCAAAACAACACTTAGTGACACCACTAAACACTTCCCCTCGTAATTGAATGTATATTTCATCATTATGAAACATAAGTTATTTCGATTATTGCGATCATCGTATGAAGGACATTGATATTTGAATGAAATTAAAAAATTAATCTGTTGGTATGAACGCAAGCACACTACCTATGTAGGTGAAAACACACCAATAAAGAATGAAAGTATTGATGCACTGAATGACCTTATGCAGCACCTATTAGAGCCGATACAAAATAAATTTGGTGAAGTTACTATCACCTACGGCTTCACATCATTTGAACTTTTAAAATACATTAAAAAACATAGCCCTGGTGATATGGCGCCAGAACTTGATCAACACGCATCATTTGAAGTAAACAGTAAAGGAAATAGAATTTGTAAAAGAGATGGTGCCGCTTGTGATATTTTTGTCGAAGGTTTCGAGAACCAGATGCACATCATTGCAGAGTTCGTCATTAATGAGTTACCGTTTGACAGATTATATTTTTATGGAAGTGACCGCCCTATTCATTATAGGGTCTATAAATTTAGTAACTAAATGATCTAAAAGAAGCTTTATTTTCTAAACAGGCTAGTCCAAATTTATAGTTTAAAATTAACTAACAACAGCTTTTAATCTCGCTAGCGGTTTCATCTCTTCACTCACAATAATAGGTTGATAATCACTATTTTTAGCAATCAACTGATAACGGCCATCATGCAATTTTTTAACATCACGTAATAGATACTGTTCATCACCCGTTATTTCATGATTCTCAATGACAATGGTTTGTCCTTGTAAAGAGCCTGCGCTATCCGGTGTAATGAGCTCTAATAAAAGCAAGTCACCATCTTGTATTGGATGTTTACCACCGTTCATAGAATGACCTGTTGCATACGCTAAAAAATGCCTCTTAGGATCTAAATGTCCATGGCCTTCTGGCGCGCCCCTATATTCAACTTGTGAAGAATCTCCAGTTTTAAAGTGACCACATGCTATTTTTATATCAGGATAGAAGACGAGTTGTATTACATTATTTTCAGTATCATTGTCGTCATTACTTTCGACATTGCTATTAGCTTCAATAAACGTTTCAGATAAGTCTTCAATTGACTTTTTAACAGTATCTCGATGTCTATATGCTAATAGTCTCAAATCCAATAATTCTTGAACCCAATGTTCAAAATGGTCTTTATTATTTTCAGCTATTTGGATATTAGCCACAAATTTATTATCGATAATGGAAAACCATGTTTTTGTGTTTTTATTGGCTGTTGTGAAGGCTTTTATTGGGTTACGTTTCCAATAACTAAGCCAAACTTTACTATTCGCTTCACTCTGACGCTCTTTACTTGGTAACTCTGTTTCGAACAAATGAGGATAGCGTTTTAATACTCGATAGCTTTCAGCACTTAGCGCCTCAAGTGAAGGTGTTTTTGCAAATCCATCTAATCGTAGAAATGCTTTCAACAAGATAGCTTTAAAGGATTTGGACATACTGGTTGTTTGTACTGCAGAGGCGATAAATGCTAAATGTTCATCTAACAGTTGATGAGTAATATTATGTTTTTCAACTTCAATAATAAACTCAACCCAACTACCATATTGTTTATTTACTTTCTTTAAATCTCCATACGCTAAGAAGAACTCTGATGCTGTTGGCCTATGTCCAAGTTGTTCATAAAGAGCCTGATAATCTTCTAAAGCATTTGTACGTTGTTGTTTAGCTAACACTTCCCAAAATTCAGTGATTTCAAGGTCATAATTAATATAACAACCTTCACTCAAAGTAGGCTCTTTATATTTAGCTAAGGTTTCTTGTACTGACCCACTCCCCAA
>JAOFNL010000223.1 GCA_028041985.1 Psychromonas sp.
ACACCTCGAATTGAATTGTTTTTTCTGCGCAAAATTTAGACCACATACTTACTACAATTGGTATTAGCGACCCGATGTAATAACTATAAATAAAAAATGTGGGGCAATTGAGGATAAACAGTGAAGATAAAAAGGAGTTTACGTTTGCTGATGATCAATTTGTATATTTATTCTTTCCTTTGCGCTCATCCAATGAATGATAGAGATCTTTTTAAAAGAGCATAATTGAACGAATATAAAAACTTAAAAGATTAAAATTTTCTGATATACATCAAGAAAACAAAAAGACGTTGTTAACGAACAGCTCAATTAACAAGCTTTTTAATGCGAATAGTGATAACGGGTACTACATTAAATTAACCCTTTAAAATAATAACCCATGGAGTAACAAATGAATCTAAGTATAAGACAACGACTTATGGCTCTGACCATTTTGCCTATTTTATTACTCTCTGTTTCGATGTTGTGGTTGAGCTATAGCCAGTCAATTGAACTGAATATGCAACAAACTGAACTGGCTAAAGCCGAAATGATGGTGATGAAAAAATCGGAGTTAAAATCATATATAGAGATTGCATTAACCGCATTGACTCCCCTCAGAAAAAGAAATGCTAGTAAAGAAGAAGTATTAGAAGAGTTACAAGGATTATTATATGGCGAGTCAGGCTATTTCTTTGCTTATGATTCTAAAGGTATTCGTTGGCTTTTAGGCACTTCTGATAAAGGTATTGGTGATCGTTTTTGGGATACTAAAGATTCAGCAGGCAACCTATTCATTCAAGAATTGATTAATAATGCAAAAAATAATACCAAAAAATTCACCGTCTATTATTTTCCAAAACCCGGTAGTAGTGAAGCATTACCAAAACTAGGTTATAGCGCTTATTTACCTGAGTGGGATTTAATTATCGGGACAGGATTTTATACTGATGATATTGATGCATTAATCAATGAAATGAATCAACAAAGCAAAGAGAAGCTTAATGCTAGTATGCTAAACAGTATTTTAATGTGCACACTGATTGTTATATTTGTATTCTTGATTAGTTATTTTGTAAATCGCAGTATAATGCGCCCCCTTACTCTATTCAGTGAATCAATTGGACGTATTGCCCAAGGTGATGCAGATTTAACTGCTCGCATGGAAACGTTCTCAGCCCCAGAATACAAAAAGCTTGGGCATGATTTTAATACTTTCGTGATGAATCTTCATAAGATGATGACTTTGGTACAGAAAGTAGCGGGACACGTGGGTAATGAAACCTCTAAAATGTCGGAACGGGCAACAAGTATCGACGAGTTAACAATGAGTCAGCGTAAAGATACTGAACAGGTAGCGACTGCAATGATTGAAATGACAACTACTGCTCAAGAAATTTCAAAAAATGCAAGTGAAGCTGAAGGTGCAGCACAAACAGCTGAAAGTAACTCCAAACATGCATTAGAAACCGTTGGCAGTGCGGTTAGTTCAGTACAAGAATTAGCAAATGAGATAGAAAGTGCTGCAACAGTTATTACCGCATTAGAGGGTGATGTAAAAAATATTTCTACTGCTCTTGAAGTAATACAGAGTATCGCAGAACAAACTAACCTATTAGCATTAAATGCAGCCATTGAAGCGGCTAGAGCAGGTGAACAAGGTAGAGGTTTTGCCGTTGTTGCAGATGAGGTAAGGCAACTAGCAAGTCGAACTCAACAAAGCACTGGTGAAATTCATCACATGATTGAAAGGCTCATTTCAGCATCAGATGCAGCAGTTAAGGTAATGGGTTCCAGCCAACAAAAAGGTACAGGCACAGTCGAAGAAGCAAAAGCAGCATCAGAGTCTCTTAACCAAATCCGAGAATCTATAAATACAATTATGGAAATGAACTCACTTATTGCGACAGCAACAGAAGAGCAAAGTTTAGTTGGAGCAGAGATCTCTCAACACGTTGTAGGTATTTCAGATAAAAGTCAACAATCAGCCGATTTTGCGAGTGCTAATAGAGATGGAGCTAAAACGCTACAAAGCTATGCTAGTGAACTCGATGAGTTAGTGAATCAATTTAAGTTATAACGCTGAGCAAAAGAGGTTCGTTAACGCAAGCAAGTCCTAATAAATTAATTTTTACTGCAACTTTGATATACCCGCTATTGATCAAGGTACTTTGTTCAGTTGACCGCTCGCTGAATTTTGTACCTTGAATGGTAACGTGTA
>JAOFNL010000225.1 GCA_028041985.1 Psychromonas sp.
AAAGATCAATAATTCTCCCTTCATGAAAAGGCCCCCGATCATTAACGCGGACAATTATTTGTTTGTTATTCGCTAAATTAGTGACTTGAACATAACTTGGTAGCGGTAAATTCTTATGTGCAGCGCTCATTGCGAACATATTGTATCGTTCGCCATTTGAAGTTAGATGACCATGAAATTTGTTACCGTACCAAGATGCACCACCACGTTGAATTAATTCAGTTTTGTCGTTCCATACTTGATAATCTATTCCACGTACCGTGTAATCTTTATTGCCGCCACGCGAATGAGGTTCATATCGTGGATTTACATCTTCTATATGTTCTAATGGCGGTATTTCGGTTGGTGCATGATCATCATCATATTCGTAACGTTCTTCATTCGTATTGCTACAAGCACTGAGTATTAGTGTGGTAAAACAAAATATGATTAAATTCTTCATTCTATTTTCATCGTTTTATATTAAAGCGTTTGTGTGTATGGATTGACATTAATACACCAAATCCAGCGAGTAAAGTCACAATAGAGGTCCCACCAAAACTAACAATTGGGAGTGGCACACCGACTACGGGCAATAAACCACTTACCATACCAATATTAACAAAGACATATACAAAGAAAGTGAGAGTGATACTGCCTGCAATTAATTTGGTAAATGCATCTTGTGCTTGATTTGCAATCCATAATCCACGGGCGATGATGAAGAGATAAATACTTAATAAAACTAATACTCCCATAAATCCAAACTCTTCAGAAAATACTGAAAATATAAAGTCAGTATGTCGTTCTGGTAAAAACTCAAGTTGTGATTGTGTACCTTGAAGCCAACCTTTACCCCATAAACCACCTGAGCCAATCGCTATTTTAGATTGAATGATATGGTAACCTGCTCCGAGAGGATCTGCTTCAGGATTGAGGAGTGTTAATACACGTCCTCGTTGGTAATCAAGCATCAAGAAGTACCATAAGATAGGAATAAATGCCAATATTAGGCCGATTGCAATACCTATGTATAACCAAGAAATCCCTGATAAAAAAAGTACAAATAAACCCGATGAGGCTACTAATATGGATGTTCCTAAATCTGGTTGTTTGGCGATTAATAAAGTAGGAAAAATAACAATGCAAAGTGCTAATATTGCTTCCTTAAGGCGTGTAGGTAATGTGTGTTGACTGACGTAATAGGCAACCATTAACGGCATGATCAGTTTCATCACTTCAGAGGGTTGGAATTTTGTAAAACCTAAGTCTAGCCATCGTTGCGCCCCTTTTCCTGTATGTCCAATGACCAATACTGCGATCAGCATTAAGAAACAAATTGTAAAGATAGCAGGTGACCAACGTTGGTACCATTCAGGAGGTATTTGAGCAATAATTAACATGACGGTTAGGGCTATAGCAAGTCGAGTGACTTGTCGGAATAGCATTTCATAACCAGCCACTGAGTATAAAACCGTTAAACTAATACTCATTAATGCAAACAAACCTAATAATAGATATGGGTCAATGTGTAAACGGTAAAAAATACTTTTTTGAGCTTGTGTACTAACCATATTAAAGACCCGAAACAGAGGTTGGTGGTTGAATGCTTTTAAAATATTCATCGAATAAAGTACGTACTATCGGAGCTGCATTACTGCTGCCTCCACCTGCATTCTCTAAAACCACTGTTGCGACGATTTCAGGTGATTCAAAAGGTGCAAAAGCCACAAACATCGCATTATCTCGATGGCGTTCACTTATTTTGTCAGCATCATATTCTTCATCTTCTTTTATATTGATGACCTGTGCAGTGCCTGATTTACCTGCCACTGTATAATTAGCATCAGCAAAGGCTCGATAAGCGGTGCCGCTTCTTTTACTGGTCACACCTTGCATCGCTTTTAAAGCAACATCCCAATATCGTTCGCTTTTTAACTGAATCGGTGGGGTTGATTCATGTACGGGAGAGAACTCTTCGCCCGAAGAAATAATGGAATCTAAGATATGAGGCTCAATATTCTCACCTCGTCTTGATAACACCGCAGTGGCTTTAGTTAATTGGATCGGAGTGACCGTCCAGTAACCTTACCCGATACCGACAGAAATAGTGTCACCATCATACCAAGGTTGTTTGAATCGATTTCGTTTCCATTCACGTGAAGGCATAAT
>JAOFNL010000226.1 GCA_028041985.1 Psychromonas sp.
ACGATTGGAGAAACAGGTTTGAATATTTGTATAATAGGATTAATGGCTGAATTTAAATTTTTACTTAAGCCCATCGCAATGCCTAATGGAATGGCAATAATAGCAGCTAATACAAAGCCAGCTGTTACTGTGATTAAACTTGTTAATATTTGATCGAGAAAGGTAGCTTTACCTGTGTAATCTCTAATTTTTGCATCATAAGCTGGATCGGCGGCCAGACGTTTAGCATTTCTAACTTCTTGACGCTCATAAAACTTGTCTGCTTTTATACGTTCCGCAGTATGTTCATCAATTAGGTTCCCAAATTGTTCATATACTGCAGCAGGGCCTGGGAACTCACCTAATGATGTTTGAATATTTTTAGCCGCGACATTCCATAATAATAAAAATAACATGATGCCTAAAAACGGAAGCACTAATATTTGGCATGCTGATTTTACAAAACCTTGAACATTAGCAAATGTTGGGGGTGTTAGCGCTAATTTGTTGGTTAATGAAGTTATGGTCATGATGACTATCCTTTTTGAACAATGTTGGCTCAGTTCCGAGTCCTATTAATTAGGTACTACTCGGAACTGAAAGTTACTATTTAAACTTATATAATTATTACTTAAAGCTTTGATCTTTTTTTAGACCTATTGAAAACGATTCAATGTAAGCGTTAGGTGTATTACCGTCATAAACAATGTTATCGATAAAGTGTGTTTGAGGTGGTTTGAAACCTTTCTCTGTTGCGAAATCTGGGAAATCAGCTGCGTTTGCTTTTTTCTCATCAATCAAAGATTGCGCTGCTTGTTGGTAGATATCTGGACGGTAAACTTTTTTCGCTAAATCTTTGTACCAGTCATCAGATTTACCTTCAGGAATTTGACCCCAACGACGCATTTGCGTTAAGTACCAGATTGCATCTGAGTAGTACGGGTAAGTTGCGTTGTAACGGAAAAATACGTTGAAATCAGGTACTTCACGTTTATCACCTTTTTCATATTCAAACGTTCCTGTCATGCTATTCGCAATGACATCGTAATCTGCACCAACATAGTTTGGTTGTGATAGGATTTTAACTGCCGCAGGGCGGTTAGCATTGTTATTTTCATCTAACCACATTGCAGCTCGAATTAATGCACGTGTTAAACGAATGGTTGTATTTGGGTATTTTTCAGCAAATTCAGCAGTGATACCAAATACTTTTTCTGGATTGTTTTTCCAAATTTCGTAGTCAGTGACAACGGGAACACCAATACCTTTAAATACAGCTTGTTGGTTCCATGGTTCACCTACACAGTATCCATAGATAGTGCCGGCTTCTAAAGTAGAAGGCATTTGTGGAGGAGGCGTTACTGATAAAATGGCATCAGCTTGAAGGTGACCACTCGTATCACCTTTAAGTGGAGCGTAAAAACCAGGGTGAATACCACCAGCCGCTAACCAATATCTTAATTCATAGTTATGTGTTGATACTGGAAATACCATGCCCATGTTGAATGGTTTACCTTGTGCTTTATATGACTCAACAACAGGTTTTAATGAATCAGCTTTAATTGGGTGAACGGGTTTACCATCTGCTTGTTTAGGAATGTTAGGCTTCATCTGTTTCCATATGTCATTAGAAACGGTGATTGCATTACCATTTAAATCCATAGAGAAAGGAGTAATGATGTGTGCTTCCGTTCCATATCCCATGGTTGCAGCCAGTGGTTGGCCTGCTAACATGTGAGCACCATCTAAACTACCATCTATGACACCATTAAGTAGTACCTTCCAGTTTGCTTGTGCTTCAATCGTGACATACAAACCTTCGTCTTCGAAGTAGCCTTTTTCATAAGCAACTGCAATAGGTGCCATATCAGTTAATTTGATAAAACCAAATTTCAGCTCCTCTTTTTCTGGCTCCCCTAATTTCGCTGCCTGCGTGAAAGAAACAATTGTCGCGGAGATTGCGATACTTAATGCTAATTTTTTAGCGAGAAACTTGACTGGTTTAATCCAACTCATGGTTAAAGTCCTTTTGTTATGATAATAAAAATAAAAATTTAAAAAATGTTGCTTAAATCTTAAACGCCATCTTGTTACCTTTATTGAGAACAAGATGTTTATGAATTCATGTTTGAATAACTGGTTGTTTACATACCATTATTAA
>JAOFNL010000227.1 GCA_028041985.1 Psychromonas sp.
CGAGCCCGAATAGCAAGGCGGAGTCAGCTTATTATGAATTGCGAAAAGAATCAAAAAGAAATCACCATCGGTGTCGATACGGGCAAGTTTCAACTCGATATACACATCAGACCTTTAGATATTTACTTTACCGTAGATAACAATGATAAAGGAATTAAAGAAGCGTTAAAGAAAATCAAACCACACAAACCAACACGCATCGTTATTGAAGCAACGGGGCGACTTGAGCATGCGTTTATCATGGCTTGTTCAGAAGCAAATTTACCTTTTGCTGTTGCGAATCCTGCACATGTTAAAAAGTTTGCAGGAGCAATCGGACATAAAGCTAAAACAGATAAGTTAGATGCACAACTAATTGCACATTACGGTGAAGCAATTAAACCAGCTTTATCTACCTTAAAGCCTGAGAGTATGCAGTTAATGAGTGATTTATTATCACGTAGAAGACAGTTAATGACGATGCAAACAATGGAAAAGAATCGTCTTCAAATTATGCCCAAAGAAATAGCGAGTATCATCAAACCAATTTTAACAGCGATTAAAAATCAGATTGAAAAAGTCGATTCAAAATTAAGTAAATTGATTGAAAAGTGTAGTGAATATAAAGCTAAAAATACAATTATTCAAAGCATGCCAGGTATCGGAAATGTCGTTGCTTTTAATTTATTGAGTGACATGCCAGAGCTTGGATATTTAACTAATAAGGAAGCAGCATCATTAATTGGTGTTGCGCCATTTAATAAAGAAAGTGGCCGTTATGAAGGTCAACGAAATATACGTGGTGGTCGTCATAAAATACGAACAGTGATGTACATGGCAATGATGTCAGCAATGCAATGTAATCCCGTTTTCAAAGCGACATATCAACGTTTATTAGCGGCAGGAAAACCAAAGAAGACAGCTATTATCGCTTGTGTTCGTAAGATGATAATTATACTAAATTCAATGGTTAGAGATGGTGTCATGTGGAATCCTAAAATGAATATAAATTAGGATTTGACACCATAGTCACTTGTTAGCTGTATTTATATTATATTTAGAGCACTTGCTTTTTTACTGCCTATGCTGGAAATAATTAGCTCTTTGTATGTTTCTTCATCTTCCCTTTCTTCAAAAATACCGATAACGAAGTCATTACTTTTATGCCAACTATTAAAAGGTGACTCCTCGCTACTCATAGATTCATTATATTGAAGACACAATTCAGAATAAAACTTGAATTGATACTCAACTAATTCCTCCCACTCGTCATCACTTTTACTAGACATATACTCGGAAAGCTCTTTATATATTGGTGCCAATGCATCATAAACTTCATCAATAACATCAATATCCCACTCAGGAGGACTCCACTTTTCCTCATCGTCTGAATAATTAGTATTCAATGCAAAACATGGCGGATTAATAGAAGTATGATCACAATAAAATAACCAAAAACCACTAACATATGCTTCCTCAACAGAAGGCTTCAACGTGGAAATTGAATTAATTATCGCCTTCTCGATTTTAGTAAAATAATTTTTGATATATTGGTGCATACATATACCTTTACAGCTAACGAGGCTGTAGAATTTCTCTATTTTCAAGAAAACACAGCCATTTCTTAAATTTAATTATCAAATAAAACAACAAGTTAAAAATTACAAATTTTCATAAATCTATAAAAAACGAGTTATTCTACAGCCTCAACGCCGCATTAAGCGGACTAAAATAGTGGGTTAAAATGTGTAGCGAAGCGAAACCTAACCCACTGTTTTAGTTCCGTTTAAATGCCCTTGTTAGGTGTTTTTATAGTTAATTAGTTCTCTGTAAGAATTAAGCATAACTTCTATAGCTTCATCTTTAGAATAACCTTTATTAGAAACTCTCTCATGATCTATTTTATATAGAGCACCATTAGGACCGTCATGTTTATTAATAAAGAATTGATCACCTGATCCAAAACTACAATTTCCTACAGGTATGTAACCATCAGCTAGAACGAAAACACCAGGGCAAGCTTCAGTGGCTTCATTTATAGAGTCATTTTCATTCATAATCTCTATAACGCAGTCCAAATCATCTTGATTTGGCCATGAGAATTCAATTTCTGAACCTATCAAGTCAAAT
>JAOFNL010000228.1 GCA_028041985.1 Psychromonas sp.
TTTTCCTCGCACGATGCCTTTCTAACAAACCCACAAATGGTTGACGAAGAGCCTGAATATCCATACGCCAGCCTCTCATTAACCCTATACTCGCTTTTAAGCTCTAAAAGAGCTCCTTCATCAGTGTCCATAACTGAGTATGCTAAAGCCTCAAATTTACAAAAATCATCAGATTTTAAACTAATCAACTTACAATCAAGACTCTCCGAGCAAGTTGGTGAATCGCCAATTAATGCAATCACATTATTTTCAATTCTAATCAGCTCCTGTTCAGGGGATGGTTGAGTTAAACCTTCATTTAAACTAACGTAAATTGAACTTACAGTGTGACCAACACCATTGCTACAAACAACCTCAAATTCAACTACTCCTGATCCTAAGTCCCAATTAACAACCCCTGTTGTCTCGAGCGGTCTTACCTCGCCACACTCTTCGCAATCCGAACTTACTTCGCGAGATGCAAATATTAATTCTCCATCCGATGACACGCTTCCGAACATAGGATCAATAAAATATGCACCAAGGTTCATTTCTGCACTAGAACCATTAACTCCAATTATTGCAAAGCCGTTACCACCACACAGACTTCCCTGCCAATAACCAGAGAAATACTCTTCATAAGCCATACTAAGAGACGTTCCATTTGGCCATACTTGATCAAGGTCACTAAATATTATTTGCTCATTAATTGATTGTATAGGTACCAATATTACAGGATCGATATTTTTTTCTTGAGTGTCTTTATCTGAACTGGTTGAACCTCCACACCCAGTACACAAGAATGTAACAACAGTAAAAAACAAACTGCATAAATATTTTAGTCCCAAAATGTATTACTCCGTGTGATCTATTCAATATATTGCTAACGAGGCTGTAGAACTTTTCATTTTCAGCCTGCTTAATTTAAATAAAAACCAGACTAACTTACATTTACTTGAGATTAAATGGATTATTCTGTTTTCAATAACTGATTGATTAAATTGAGATGTAAATTGGATGGTAAAGCGAATAAGGCGATCTTGAGTCGAGGGTTTCCCCTTTATTATGAAACATCGTATCACCCATTCTTCGTTCTCTTGATTACGAAAAAAATCAATAACTTAACAATTTAAACTTTTGAATGCCCCGATCTTGTAGCAAAAAAGCGAGTATCACTTTCGTAATGATCGCTTCTAAATCGTTTAATTTTTTAAATAGAAGTAATTAAAAGTAACTTATTACTATTATTAATTTAACTCACTCGTTCAAACAATAAATCCCACACGCCATGACCTAGACGATGCCCACGAGATTCAAATTTAGTCAGAGGGCGCCAATCTGGGCGAGGTGCGTAATCCCCTTCTGAGCTAACGTTTTTAAAGTTAGTTGCTGCTTTTAATACTTCTAACATATGCTCAGCGTAGTTTTCCCAATCCGTTGCCATGTGAATAACACCACCAATCGCTAGTTTAGGGCGCATGTTTTCAATGAAGGCAGGTTGTACGATACGGCGCTTATGATGACGAGCTTTATGCCATGGATCTGGAAAATATAATTGGAAAGTTGATAAGCTTTGATCAGGGATCATAAACTCTAATACTTCAACAGCATCATGGTTCATCACGCGTAAGTTAGTCACGCCCGCCTCACCCGCATCTGCTAAACAAGCGCCGACACCTGGACCATGTACCTCGATACCTAAAAAGTTTTTTTCGGGAGCATTTAACGCCATTTCAATTAGCGACTTGCCCATACCAAAACCAATTTCTAATACAACAGGATTACTGTTACCAAATAGCTCAGTAAAATCCAATGGCTTTTCTTGGTAATCAACGCCCATTGTTGCCCATAGATCATCGATAGCGGTTTGTTGACGTTTCGTCATGCGCCCTTCACGTTTAACAAAAGAACGAATTTTACGAATATATTTTTCTTTGTTAGTTTCTACTTCTTCATTTTGATTATCTGCAGCAGACTGATCGTGCTCTGTCATTTTCTTACCTTTAAATTGATCTTGGGCTAATTAGCCATGCATTATGCAATGTTATATTAATTGTGCAACTCTGATAGACTGCGCTTTTTGCATAAATGAAGAGT
>JAOFNL010000229.1 GCA_028041985.1 Psychromonas sp.
TTTAGTCCCTTTATTGATTCTTAAGCGATTTCAAGATGCAGGACATAAACCATTAGCGTTAGTCGGTGGTGCAACGGGTTTAATTGGTGATCCGAGTTTTAAAACCGCAGAGCGTAAATTAAATAGCGATGATATTGTGGCTAATTGGGTTGATTCAATTAAAAAGCAAGTGAGTGCATTTATTGAATTTGGTGAAAAAGAAAATGCAGCTGAAGTGGTGAACAATTTAGATTGGATTGGCAAAATGGATAGCATCTCGTTTTTACGTGATGTCGGCAAACATTTTAGTGTCAATGCGATGATCCAAAAAGAATCTGTAAAACAACGTATTGAACGTGAAGGCTCGGGTATTTCATTTACTGAATTTAGTTACATGTTATTACAGTCTTATGACTTCGCTGCATTAAATAAAGAAAAAGCCTGTACGTTACAAATTGGTGGCTCTGATCAGTGGGGTAATATTACTGGTGGTATCGACTTAACACGTCGTATGAACCAAGAAAAAGTATTTGGTTTGACTATGCCGCTAGTGACTAAAGCTGATGGCACTAAATTTGGTAAAACAGAAACAGGGACTATTTGGTTAGATCCTAGCAAAACTTCTCCTTATGCATTCTTCCAATTTTGGATCACGACATTAGACGCAGATGTTTACAAATTTTTACGCTACTTCACTTTCTTATCAGTGGAAGAGATTGCACAAATCGAAGAAACAGATAAAACCATTAAAGGGCGTCCTCAAGGACAAGCTATTTTAGCGCGTGAAGTGACACGTTTAGTACATGGTGAAGAAGGCTTAGCATCTGCAGAACGTATTACAGAAGCATTATTTTCTGGAAACTTAAGTAGTTTAAGTGAGTCTGACTTAGCGCAGTTAGCTCAAGATGGGCTGCCTGCGACTGAAGTTGAAACAGATAGTGCTTCAATTGTCGAGTTATTAACTAGCTGTGAGTTAGCGACGTCTAATAAGATGGCACGTGAGTTTGTTAATAATGGTGCAGTCATGATAAATGGTGAAAAAGCTACTGATTCTGAAGCGATGATTCAAAAGTCAGAGGCGTTATTCTCTCGTTACACATTAATTAAGCGCGGTAAGCGTTTATTTAACTTATTTATTTGGAAATAATAATGAATCAAATGATTTTAAAGAACTATTTTGTAAAGGCATCTGTTGTCTCAATGGCAAGCATGTTTTCTTTCTCTGTATTAGCTGCTGATAAAAATAGTAAAACTTGGGTCGATATGAGTGATCCGACTGCTATCTATTCCAATGCAACTATTGGTGGTGGTACAGAAGGTATCGATTTATCGGGCACCTACGGTGGTTACTTAACAGGTGTTTATAAACAACGCTTTACAGTGGCTGCCATGCACGATTTAGACTATTTAGAAGTTAATTATCTGTTATTAAATTCTGCATCAGAATCAGGTCTTATTGTTAATAGTACCTGGGATGAAGATATTCGAGTTGATCATGTCGATTATAAAGACGCGAATGATATTAAAGTGGGATTCTTTGCAAAATTAGGTTTTTTCGAGAAAAAGCTTAATTTTTACCCGCAAGTGAATATTGGCTATACCTGGGCAAAAGAGATGAAAGATACTACCTATGTGGAGTTTGAAGCAACCACTCGTTACACTTTTAATCGCATGTTTTGGATTGGGGTTACTCCAACGTACGCTCATGGTATGAAAGGGGAAGATCTAAACGAATGGACAGGTACAGTTGATGCTGGTATGCAATTATCAGATGTTTTTGGTTTCACTGTTAGTGCCAATGATGACAAAGAGTTTACTGGTTCGGTTACTTTTGCATTCTAACCATGGATAAATAAAATTCGATACATAGCCTCTAACAATTGTTGTTCTACTTTTTTGTATTCAATTTTATATGGCGTTATCGATTGCCCTGTCTTTATTTCTATAATGGCGGGGCATTTTTTTGCCTATAAATTAAGATTTCAATAAATTGTAACTAAAAAACTGGCCAATCGAATAAGCCCTATTATCAAATATTATTGTAATTTCCATATGAAATAATCACTCGCATTAACTTTTCTCACTCTTC
>JAOFNL010000023.1 GCA_028041985.1 Psychromonas sp.
ACACAGCCATAATAAATATCGATCTCACTGCTATTTTAATTTTATTGAGCAGAAAGGTTGTGGCACAGAGACCAAGATCACTTCATATGCAACAAATCCTTTGTCTTACTTGTTACAAAAGCCCTCATTTTTGTATGACCAGCCTCTAAAAAAAACTTGCCCAAGATCAAAATTAAAAAATAAAGAGTTAAAAATCAATGACTTAAAATAGATTTTGAATTTGGTACATGTAATGCAATTAGTTAAATGAAGCAAAACTTTATTCACTTAACTTAAACACTACACAGGAGAAACAAATTATGGCTATTCGTCAATGTGCAATCTACGGTAAAGGTGGTATCGGTAAATCTACTACTACACAAAATTTAGTTGCAGCACTCGCTGAAGCAAAACAAAAAGTGATGATCATCGGTTGTGACCCTAAAGCCGATTCAACTCGTCTTATTCTACATACTAAAATGCAAAACACTATCATGGAAATGGCTGCTGAAGCAGGTACGGTTGAAGACATCGAATTAGAAGATGTATTACTAACTGGTTACGGCGATGTGAAATGTGTTGAATCAGGTGGTCCAGAGCCAGGTGTTGGTTGTGCGGGTCGTGGTGTAATCACAGCAATCAACTTCTTAGAAGAAGAAGGCGCTTACGAAGAAGATTTAGACTTCGTATTCTATGACGTACTAGGTGACGTTGTATGTGGTGGTTTCGCAATGCCTATCCGTGAAAACAAAGCACAAGAAATCTACATCGTATGTTCTGGTGAAATGATGGCGATGTATGCAGCAAACAATATCTCTAAAGGTATTTGTAAATATGCTAAATCAGGTAGCGTACGTTTAGCTGGTCTTATTTGTAACTCTCGTAACACAGCTCGTGAAGATGAATTAATCATGGAACTAGCACGTCAGCTAGGTACACAAATGATTCACTTTGTTCCTCGTGACAACATCGTACAACGTGCTGAAATCCGTCGTATGACTGTTATTGAGTATGACCCAACTTGTAAACAAGCTGATGAATACCGCATGTTAGCGAAGAAAATCATGGAAAACAAAATGTTCGTTGTACCTACGCCAGTGACAATGGATGAACTTGAAGAATTACTAATGAACTTCGGCCTAATGGACGAAGAAGATGAAAGTATCATTGGTAAAACTGCTGCTGAACTAGCTGATGAAGCGGCTGCTGCGGCTGCTGCAAGCGCTGCATAACTAAGGGGGCCTTTATGACTAGCATTAAAGAGCAAAATGAAAAAATGATCGAAGAGGTACTAGAAGTTTACCCCGCTGCCGCAAAAGCAGACCGAGCTAAACATTTAAGTACTAGCGACAGTAGCTGTAGTAGCTGCATTACTTCTAACCGTAAATCTCAACCTGGTGTAATGACTGCGCGTGGATGTGCTTACGCCGGCTCTAAGGGTGTTGTTTTTGGTCCAATCAAAGACATGATCCATGTTAGCCACGGCCCTGTTGGTTGTGGTCAGTATTCTCGAGCTGGACGACGCAATTATTACACAGGTAAAACGGGTGTTAATACCTTTGGTACGATGAACTTTACGTCTGACTTCCAAGAAAAAGATATCGTTTTTGGTGGCGATAAGAAACTAGCAACACTAATTACTGAATTAGAGACGCTGTTTCCACTATCAAAAGGTATCTCAATTCAATCGGAATGTCCGGTTGGTCTAATCGGTGATGATATTGAAGCGGTAGCAAAAGAAGCTCAAGCGGCAACAGGAAAAGTAGTTGTACCTGTACGTTGTGAAGGTTTCCGTGGGGTTTCTCAATCATTAGGTCACCATATCGCGAATGATGCAATACGTGACAAGATTATCGATAACCGTAAAGAAGATGAGTTTGAAGGTACACCTTACGATGTCGCATTAATCGGTGATTACAATATCGGTGGTGATGCTTGGTCAACTCGCTTATTACTAGAAGAGATTGGTCTACGAGTGATCTCACAATGGTCTGGTGACGGTACGCTTTCAGAGATGGAACTTAACTCAAAAGCTAAATTGAACTTAGTTCATTGTTACCGAAGCGTTAACTATATTGCGCGCCACATGGAAGAGAAATACCAAATCCCATGGATGGAATTTAACTTCTTTGGCCCGACTAAAATCGCTGAATCATTAACGGCTATTGCAGCTAAATTTGATGAAACAGTTCAAGAAAAAGCGAAGAAAGTGATCGCTGGTTATGAAGAGCAATGGGCTGCGGTTGTTGCTAAATACAAACCACGTTTACAAGGCAAAAAAGTGATGCTTTACGTTGGTGGTCTTCGTCCTCGCCATGTTATCGGTGCATATGAAGATTTAGGTATGGAAGTAGTTGGTACTGGTTATGAATTTGGCCACAACGATGATTACGACCGTACTCAACCAGATGTTAAAGATGCAACGCTGATTTATGACGATGTCACAGGTTATGAGTTTGAAGAGTTTGTTAAGAAAATCCAACCTGATCTGATTGGTTCTGGTGTTAAAGAGAAATACATATTCCAAAAAATGGGTATTCCTTTCCGCCAAATGCATAGCTGGGATTATTCAGGTCCTTACCACGGCTACGATGGTTTTGACATCTTTGCACGCGATATGGATATGACGTTGAATAACCCATGTTGGGACAAAATGACTGCGCCTTGGCTTGCTCAAGACGAGTTAAAGAAAACAGCATAAGCCTAGTTCATGTAGTTGCAGCAGTAGCAACAAAGATTGCTACTGCTCCCAAATTAGACCAGACCTATCTGTTCTCAGAGAACGGATACAGGAGGAGAAAAATTATGAGTCAAACAATAGATAAAATCAAACCTGGATATCCGTTATTCAACCAACCGGAATATCAAGATTTAATCGCCCGCAAACGTGCCATCTCTGAAGAAGCACATAGCGACGAAAAAATCGAAGAAGTTTTTCAGTGGACAACCACGCAAGAGTATCAAGATTTAAACTTTGCACGTACTGCTTTAACGGTTAATCCAGCAAAAGCATGTCAACCGCTAGGTTCAGTACTTTGTTCATTAGGTTTTGAGAATACCCTACCTTATGTACATGGTTCTCAAGGTTGTGTTGCTTACTTCCGTAGTTACTTCAACCGTCACTTTAAAGAGCCAATTGCTTGTGTATCTGACTCTATGACTGAGGATGCAGCGGTATTTGGTGGTAACAAAAACATGGATGCGGGTTTAGAAAATGCTTACGCATTATACAAACCAGAAATCGTTGCAGTTTCAACCACTTGTATGGCTGAAGTTATCGGTGATGATTTGAATGCATTTATTGGTAATGCTAAAAAAGAAGGTCATCTACCTGAAAGTGTACCAACACCCTTTGCACATACTCCAAGTTTTGTGGGTAGCCACATCACAGGTTGGGATGCAATGTTTGATGGCTTCTGTACTAACTTCACGGCTAAGTTGATGGAAGAGAAAGTTGTCGGTAGCAACAACAAAATCAACCTAGTAACAGGTTTTGAAACTTACCTTGGTAACTATCGTGTATTACACCGCATGATGAAAGAGATGGATATTCCGTATAGCCTACTTTCAGACCCATCTGAAGTATTAGATACACCAGCAGATGGTAAATACCGTATGTATTCAGGTGGTACAACAGCGGAAGAGATGAGCGATGCACCAAATGCAATCGATACTTTACTGTTACAACCTTGGAGTTTAACTAAAACCAAGAAAACAGTTAAAAACCTATGGAAACAACCAGCAAGTGCACTCAATGTACCAATCGGTCTAGATTTCACAGATCAATTTTTAATGAAAATTAGCGAACTAACAGGGAAGCCAATTCCAGAGTCATTAACGATAGAGCGTGGCCGTTTAGTGGACATGATGACTGATAGCCATACATGGTTACACGGTAAAACCTTTGGTATCTACGGTGACCCAGATTACCTATTAGGTATGGTTAAGTTCTTATTAGAACTAGGTTGTGAACCAACCACTATCTTATGTCATAACGGTACTAAAAAATGGGCTAAAGCGATGCAAGCTATTCTTGATGCAAGCCCTTACGGTACTGACTGTAAAGTATTTATCAATAAAGATTTATGGCACTTCCGTTCATTAATGTTCACGAATAAACCAGACTTTATGATTGGTAACTCTTACGGAAAATTTGTAGAGCGTGACACGATGGCTAAAGGTGAAGAGTTTGCAGTACCGCTAATCCGTATCGGTTTCCCAATTTTTGACCGTCACCACATGCACCGTCAAACTACTTGGGGTTATGAAGGCGCAATGCAAATGCTATCTACATTCGTGAATGAAATATTAGCTAAATTAGATAAAGAAACGAGTGAATATGGCAAAACTGACTTTGGTTATGATTTAGTCAGATAACAGCATCAAAGTTACGAAAAAATATACGTAACTTTTCCCCCGAACACCTCAGTTTATATTGGGGTGTTCGGCTTTATCAATAAGGAGAAATAGTGATGCCAAACATAATGCTAAGACAGCAAGGCTCAATCATGACCGGCTATATTGCGAAAAAAGATTTAGAGGCAGAAGTCGTGTCACTGGAATTTGAAGAACAAAATAACTGGGGAGGAACGCTCACATTAAGTGATGGTTCCAGTTTTTATTTTGACCCATTAAACGAAAAACCGACACTGCCAATCACCATTAGAATGCGCCGCGCTTAGTTGCCTAATTTAACTATCTAATTGCTTCAAGGAGAACGACATGACAACAGAAATGAAAAAATTAAAAATCGCTTTTTCTTCATCGGACGGCGTCACTGTTGATGGCCACTTTGGTTCTTGTGAACAGTTTTATATCTACACTGTGGATGCTGAAAAACAACAGAAATTAGAAGTTCGCCAAGCGACTTCAGGACGGGGTGTAGAAAAGAACGCAATACGAGCAGAATTGATTTCTGATTGTCATTTATTGTTCTGTGCATCAATTGGTGGTCCAGCAGCAGCCCGAGTTATTCGTTCAGGTATTTACCCTATGAAATGCAAACCTGTCGGAGAGACTTACCCTGACATCACTGAACAACTGTCTCTATTGCAAGAGCGCATGCAAAGTGAATCATTACCGCCTTGGCTAGCTAAATTAACAGGCCAAAGCGAACGCTTAAGCAATCGATTTGAAGCGCTAGCGTGAGTGGAAAATAGCGAAATAATTTATAACAGTAAAACGATGATGGCCTTTTGGTAAGCGTTAATCAATAGGTCAATGTCATGTTTGATCCCATCCATTGTCATAAACAGCACACTACCATACCATTTAAAATCAATCAGTTACAAAAGGCATGAGAGTTGCACTCACTATAGTAAAATAAACAACAATGGGATCTCATATGCGCAAATCAGAAATAAAAGAACTTCAAGATGAACCAGCTTGTGAGCATAACAAAAAATCGAAATCAGGTTGCGCGCCTGCAACACCTGGCGCAACCGCAGGGGGCTGTTGTTTCGATGGAGCGCAAATAACACTTTTACCGATCACCGATGTTGCTCATATCGTTCATGGTCCTGTTGGTTGTGCAGGCAGTTCATGGGATAAACGCGGCACTCAAAGCTCAGGACCAGAGCTATTTCGATTAGGATTCACCACTGATCTCAATGAACAAGATGTAATCATGGGCCGTGGCGAAAAACGCCTCTACCACTCCATTTTACAAGCTGCGAAAAAACACTCTCCTGAAGCGATATTTGTCTATAACACCTGTGTCCCAGCAATGGAAGGCGATGATATTGAAGCGGTTTGCCGAATGGCGCAACTCAAAATAACGCCTCCCGTTATCGCAATTGATGCAGCTGGTTTTTACGGTAACAAAAATCTGGGTAACCGTATCGCAGGTGAATTGATGGTAGACAAAGTTGTCGGTACTGCCACTCCAGCTCCAAAACCTGAATTTAGCGGCGGAAAAATACATGATATTGCTTTAGTAGGGGAATATAACATTGCTGGCGAGCTATGGCATATTCTGCCATTACTCGACAAATTGGGATTACGCGTATTAGCCAATCTATCAGGTGATTGTCGCTTTAAAGAACTTCAAACCATGCATCATGCAGAAGCGCTTATGTTGGTTTGTTCTCGAGCACAAATTAACGTGGCGCGTAAGCTTGAACAAAAATATCAAATTCCTTGGTTTGAAGGCAGTTTCTACGGCATTCGAGACATTTGCGATGCACTTCGCCAATTTGCCACCTTAATTGATGACCCAGATTTAACGCAACGTACAGAACTATTAATTGCACAAGAGCTTGCTTGGTTGGATTTAGAGTTGGCGCCTTATCGTGAACAGTTACAAGGTAAAAAAGCGCTCTTATATACCGGTGGCGTTAAATCTTGGTCCATTGTCTCTGCCTTACAAGACTTAGGAATGAAGGTCGTTGCTAGCGGAACTAGAAAAAGTACTGAAGAAGACAAAGCGAGGATCCGCGAATTAATGGGAGCAGATGCCATTCTGCTCGATGAAACAAGCCCTCGCAATTTATTAGATGTCGCGTATCAGTACAAAGCCGATGTAATGATCGCAGGTGGTCGCAACATGTACACCGCTTATAAAGCAAGAATGCCATTTGTAGAGGTCAACCAAGAGAGGGAACATGCATTCGCGGGATTCAAAGGCATGGTGACTTTAGCTCAACAATTATGCTTAACCCTTGAGAGCCCTGTCTGGCAACAAGCTCGTAGTGCTGTGCCATGGCAATGATATGTGAACCGACTAAATATGAATTTAACTCACTCTCATTTTGCATTCGTTTGTAGCGTAAGGAAAAAAATATGGCTCAAATAATTCCTAATAAAAAACCACTCGCAGAACAACCTTTAAAAGTAGGTCAGCCATTAGGCGCGGCACTCGCATTCTTAGGCATGGATAAAGCGATGCCATTGATGCATGCAGCTCAAGGCTGTAGTGCCTTTGCTAAGGTATTCTTAATACAACATTTCCATGAACCTATTCCTATGCAATCAACCGCTATGGATCCTATATCAACCGTGATGGGTTCAGATGAAAATTTAACACAAGCCTTTACCAATATTTGCCAATCTCACCACCCTAAACTGATCGGTCTACTCACTTCTGGGTTAACCGAAGCACAGGGAGCAGATATAGAACAATCAGTACGTTTATTCAAACAAGAACATAGTAAATTTAAAAACACAGCGATTGTTCCTGTGAATACACCAGACTTTTATGGCTCCTTAGAAAGTGGTTACGCTGGTGCTGTAGAGGCCATGATTTCACACTTAGTGCCAACTAAAGCACCCAGTAGCGCTCGTCGTAAACGCATTAATATTTTAGTCAGCCACATGCTCACGCCTGGCGATATTGAACAATTAAAAAGTTATGTTGAGGCCTTTGGTCTCACACCGATTGTAATACCTGATGCAAGCTTGTCCTTAGACGGTCATTTGGCAGAACAAGATTTCAACGCATTATCTCAAGGTGGAGCAACGGTTGAGCAAATAAAAACAGCAGGACAAGCACTAGCGACTATCGTCATTGGTCGCTCATTAGAACGAGCAGCAAATCTTTTAATAGAACGTACTCAAATACCGACTGAAATATTTCCTCATCTGCATACGTTAGAAACCGTCGATAAGTTAATCAAATTATTGCATGAATTAAGCGGGCGCAAAGTGCCAGCAAATATTGAACGCGCTCGAGGCCAATTATGCGATGCACTGATAGATACACATACACAACTCGGTGGAAAAACAGCGGCATTAGCGATGGAAGCAGACCATTTAACAGCATTCACAGCCCTCTTCCAATCCATCAATATTAAACTGCCTGTTTTAGTGGCTCCATGTAATCAGCCTCAACTTGCTTCTATACCTGTAGAGCAAGTAAAAATAGGTGACCTACAAGATTTGCAAGAGTTAGCGATGGAGGCGGAAGTTGACCTGTTATTAGGTAACTCACATGCTAATGCTATCGCTAAAAAAATGGGTATTCCGTTATTGCGAATTGGCATACCAATTCATGACCAATTCGGTTGCTTTGCAAAATGTAATATTGGTTACAGCGGCATTCGTGATACGCTTTTTGAATTGTCTAACCTACTTCGTCATGAAGTGCATAGCATCCCTGTTTATCACTCACCACTGAAACAAGAATTAACTCAAATTCAGGTGGAGGCATAACCATGCTTAAACAGGAAAACACACTAGACATCGCTTTTGCCAGTAGCAATGAAGTCGATTTAGATGAGCATTTTGGCAGTTGCCATCAATTAACGCTGTACCGTTTATCGCCTGATAGTAGCCAATTTATTGAGAGCATTAAATTCAACTCAACGCCAGGACACAATCAGCAGAAGATAAGCGACAGATTAACCGCTTTACGCAATTGCTTCGCAGTGTACTGCCTTGCCTGTGGAAATCCCGTACGACAACAATTACTGGCACAGGGTACTCGCGTTGTCATTCATCCACACAGCGAAGCCATTGATAATCTAATTACTAAAATCCAATGTAATTGGCCTGGGAAAATAGCACTTCGCGAAAGCAAGCAACGCAATAAAAAGCAAGATGACGATTATTTCAAAAAGTTGGCAGATAGTGAATGGGATTAACCCCTTCGAAGTGGGTTAGCTAAAATTTAATTAAAAATAAAGGAGAAAAAAATGGCATACGTAACAGGATTAACTAAATCTGGAGAAAGTTGGACACCTGAGTTTGTAGAAAGCTTAGATCAAGCAAGTTGCATCGGATGTGGGCGTTGTTACAACGTCTGTACTCGAGATGTATTTGCACCAGAAGAGATTGAAGTCGACGAAGATGATGAAGGTGATTACGATGATGATGTACGCATGGTCATGGCATTAGCCAACGTGGACAACTGTATTGGTTGTGGTGCTTGTGCAAAATCATGTTCAAAAAATTGTTTTACTAGCGCGACAATGGAAGCGTAAGTGTTTGCTGGGACGCCATAAACTTAACTCTGTGTTTAGTTGTTGGAGGCTAAATCGACGAATGGTTGTCCCAAATTTTCAATTTTATACGCAACGTAATACTGTCACTTTCCTTTCAGCTTAATGATTAAACACTGATTTTCTACTTACTAAAAACACTCTATTTATACACGACACCGACTTCTTATTATATCTTCACCACAAAAACCACCAATATAGATAAATAAAATTCACATTAACCGCATGTTATATTGCTTTATTTTTGATAAAAGATAATATAAGTCTATTTTTTATATTTATCGAATATCATCTTCCCTTCTGGAAATGACATTTTAAAAAAATACGCTTTAAACCGTTACCATTCAAGGTGCAACATTTAGCAAGTGGTGAAGTGAACAGATTCTAGGCAGAAAGAGAAAGATCTAACTGGTTAAATCGACACTTTCTAACAACTGCACAAAGCACCTTGAACGATAACGATTATAGAACATAATCTCATCCCATATAAGGAAGCCTATATATGGCAATCAGTATTAGTGAAGTCGCTGTATTAAAAGACCTGTTTTTAAAAGTTGTCGAAAGAGCTAATAATCATGCTCAAAGTGTGAATCAAATTATTTATCCATTGTTAGGTTTTATTCTTTTAACAATAGATGAAGAGTCAGATATTCAAATGAAAGCCAGTGAAGGAGATCAAGGCAATCTACTGTGGTTAACAACAAATGGGCATCGATATGCTTTTCGTTATGAAGATACCGAAAAATCTATTGTAATACGTAAAGGTAATTTTATGGGGGCTATGATTGCTGCTGTCAACAATTCCACCACAACAAATGAACTTCAGCTTATATTTAGTAAACTCTAGTATATCAACCTAAAAGGTTAATTTAGAAACCTAAAAATTGTTCAAGGAGGCGATGAAGTAGCAGAGTTTATATACCCATTACCATTCAAAGAGCAAAATTCACCAAGCGGTGAAGAGAACAGTTTCTAAACAGAAAGAGGCAGATCTAATGGGTTAAATCGAAACAACCAAGAGGTTTGCTTCACACTTAACCTACTGGGTCTCGTTAGCTTGAAAACCAACTCTGCGTGCAATCTTCGATAAAGACTCGCCTTGGCATCATGTTACACCTTGATTGCTAACAAATGAACAAAGCGCATTGAAATTAGCGAGGGCTAGATCTTAGGCTTTACACGTTATAATTGACTGAAGGCTCTGGGAATGGTGAGACTGCACCAACGTATTTTTGCTGAATAACAGATAGTACTTTTTTATAATCAGAGATCCCTGTTAATTGGACTTTCATATCATCAACATCATGTGGGGATAATTTTAATTTTGTCGCAAAGAAAAAATCACGTCTCTGATTAAAAGCACGTGACTGAGATTGTTTTTCTTTCCCTGCATAATCTTGTTGAATTATCTGGTGGGATTGATGGGCAACTTGCTCCCGTTCATTTTTATCACGCATTTTAGTATAAGCATGCGTTTCTTCTGTTTTGGGAATAGCAGTTTGTAATGCATTATCACGCTGCAAACTTTCCGTAGATTGGTGGAAAGGTGCAGCAATAACGGGCGGCAATTGAACATTTACGTTAACCATAATAGGTTAAAATTAGACAGAAACATTAATAAGTGAACCAACCATATCATCCGCAGTGGTAATCACTTTAACAGAAGCTTTCGCTTGAATTTCCGCTAATTTCATATTGATGACTTCGGCGGTAATTGGCTCACTTGTTGAACTACTTTCGGTTGTACTTTCTGAACTAAGTGGCTGATTAGCAATCGCTTCACTGGATTTATTGATCTGTTGTGATGCATTATTTAACCCCATCACACCGGACGAGAATGCTGAGTTAATTTCCATAAATTACTCCTTAAAAGATCATAACAATACAATTATGGCTAATTTTTAAACAAAAAGATAGTTCCACCTTACAATCTATTGTTTAATAAAGTCGATTAAAACCCTTTCAAATAATGCAGTTTCACTAATAAAAGGAGCATGAGAAGAATGCTTAAAAATAACCTGTTGATTAGATGGATATAATTCAATTAATACTTTTGCATTAGCAACAGGGACTAAAGTATCTAGCTCACCAAATAAACTTAAACAAGGCATAGTTAAATGACTAAATGCTTCACGCAAATCAACTTCATTCAAAAGATCTAAACCTGAAAGCAATGCGGATTGTTTAGGAATAGGCTGTTGTTGCATTAATGTTTTGATCGCTGCAATGTCAGATTTGACTGTGTCACTCCCCATCGCTTGCAATGATAAAAAACGGTTAAGTGTTTTTTCAGGCTGTTTGACCACTCCCACTTTAAACAATTCAAAGACTTCTTTCTTCACCCCTAGCCAGTCACCTTGCTCAACAAACTTCATCGAAGCGGACACTTGGATCAGCTTATTAACTCGCTCTGGAAAGCAATGAGCAACATAAGTAGCAATTAGCCCTCCTAAAGACCAACCACACCAAATCGCGTCATCAGGTAACTTTTGTAAAATAGTTTCAGCGATTGTCTCTAGTGAATATTCTACGAGTTCAGACTGTGCACCAAATCCAGGCAGATCGACTAAGTGGATACGAAAATACTGACTTAATTGTTTTGCTATTGGCTGCCAAATCGCACTATCCACTCCCCAACCATGTATTAAAACGAGGTCTTTTCCTGTTCCTATTATTTGGTAATCCACTTCATCTCTATTTTGCTGTTCTATACTCACCGTAACCTCATTTCATCATAGGGTTTCACTATGCGATTTCTGCGTGCTGTTTTTCAACGTAGCCAAACTTTACTTGAAGCTTGCCTGCCAAGTCATTGCCTTCTATGTAATCTTACGAGCCAACAATCGCTGATATGCCAATATTGTTATGACGCTATATTAGCAGAGAGAACTTATTGTTTGCACTGTGGTTGCGGATTAATAACAACGCAAAATTATTGCGGAGAATGTCTACAGCATCAGTTTGAATTTCAACAATTACATGCTTTAGCAAGTTACCAAGCTCCCTTCCCTCAATTAATTAAAAAATTAAAATATCAAAACCAACTATTGTATGCAGATTTATTGGGTTTACTCTTAGCTGACTCGATAAAGCAACGTTTTAACGAGCAACAACTGCAAAAAATTGACTATATAATTCCCGTGCCTCTACACATAAAGAAACTGAGAACACGTGGTTTTAATCAAACACAACTTATTAGTGAGGCGCTGAGTCAACATCTATCAATAAATATTGCTCAACAAATGGTTATTCGAAATAAATTTACTCAAGCCCAAGAAGGATTGTCACGCTCTCAGCGCACAAAGAATCTCAACAATGCTTTTTCATTAAGCGAAAAAGGTCGAGTAACCTTAGCAGGTAAACATATCGTACTTATTGATGACGTAGTGACAACAGGGGCAACGATTAATAGTTTGTGCCAATGCTTACTTGCTGCGAATGTAAAAAGAGTTGATGTTTGGTGTATCTGTCGTACAGAATTAAACTAAAATAGCTCACTAAGGATTTTCCCAGGTAGAAATAATTGCTATATTTGAACTTGTTATAACAATCTTTACCGTATTATTAGCAGTAACCTCACTCTTTGCTTTATTAATGCACTTAAACCTCGTTATAATACCCAAGTAAATTACTCAAGCATAAAGGTTTAACATGATCGAAATTACACCAGTTGCACAAGCACACTTTGCAAAATTACTAGCGCCACAAAAAGAAGGCACTAACATTCGTGTATTTGTTATCAACCCAGGCACACCAAAAGCAGAATGTGGCGTATCTTATTGCCCGCCAGAAGCGGTTGAAGCTAGCGATACACGTTTGAACTTTGAACAATTTGATGCGTTAATTGATGAAGTTAGCTTACCGTTTCTAGAAGATGCTTTTGTAGATTTAGTAGAAGAAGAAGCTGGCACACAGCTAACATTAAAAGCACCTAATGCAAAAATGCGTAAAGTTAAAGACGATGCTCCATTATTAGAGCGTGTTGAATACGTCATTCAAGTACAAGTTAACCCACAACTAGCAAGCCATGGCGGTTTCATTAAGCTTATCGAAATCACTGATGACAATGTTGCTGTTATTGAGTTTGGTGGTGGTTGCAATGGTTGTTCACAAGTTGATTTAACATTAAAAGAAGGCATTGAGAAAGAGTTACTTGAAGAGTTTTCAGGTGAACTAAATGCGGTACGTGATGTGACTGAACATGCAAGTGGCGATCACTCTTTCTATAAGTAATTAGTCGTCAAACTAACTAATTTGCTTAATGCGGTTATTAAATTGATAAATAACCGCATAATACACCACTAATACGACCATCAACCCCACAGCAAAAAGCATCTCTTTACCAAGAGAGACAAACAAAATAAAACAAGTAACGCTCGCCATTACAGCAATCCACTTACCTTTTCCTTTTAATAATTTAACACCAGCTAGCCCTGCCGCTAAATAGATCAAAATAAACAGACCATTCGCATAGGCAATTAAAGTATCTATTTTCAAATCAATAAAGTGACTGATTAACAATACGATAAAGCATAATGAAACCGCAAAGATAAGCCCCAAGTAGGCAACATTATTCTTATTTAATTGTTGGAAACCTGCATAAATTTGCTGTTGTTTTGCCATACTTTTCAATAGACGAGAAAAACCTACAAAATACAAACTAACGGAAATAAAGCAAGTACAAAAGCCTACTAGATTAATTAATATATAACCTTTGTTTCCTAAACTTGCTGCGACTAAATGAACCACTGAATTCAAGTTACTATCTTCATCACCATAAAGCCCCATCTGCAATAAACTAATACTGATCAAACCATATACAACCAGAGTAATGGCAATGCCAATAAAGATTGTCAGCGGAAAATCACGTTCGGGGTGAATAAAGTCATCAGCAATATGAGTAATCGCTTCTATTCCTAAAAAACACCACAAAATAAACGTCGCACTAAACGCAATATCATTAATGTTGAAATCTGTCTCGGGTAATTGCAATGGGTAATGAAGTTGACTATCGATGGAAGCGAATAACAATGTACTTACCACGACTACGCTGAGTGATGATTGAATAATAGCCGCTGTTTTTATGCCCAATAAGTTGATTAACAAAATGAGCAAGAGCATCGCAAAGGCAATACCCAATCGATAATCAGCACTCGGTGATAATATTTGCCATTGAATTAATGCATTTTGTAAAAAGTTAGCCGCTGTAATAGTAATGACAGGAGAGCCTAAAGCGACTACCCAAATAAATAACCAGCTTACTATTCTTGCGTTACGTTCACAAAATGCAAGCTGCGTATAATAAGCCGTTCCACCAGCATGTGGATAAAACCTACCAAGTTGAGCAAAGGTAAAAACAATAGGAACAATCAATATCCCCATAATTGCCCACGCTAATAATGACCAACTACCAGCAACTTGTGCTGCAATAGCTGGAATAATAAAGACGCCAGAGCCTAATAAAGCAGAGACCAATATCCCGACACCCTGTAAAACAGATAATTTATTGTTATTTAACGTCACAGTATCCCCTTAATTTGCATGCAGTTTACCACTATTATCGGGTTAATCTGCACAACAAAAAACAAGCAAACACCTAAACAAATAAATCACAAGTGACTTGTTGAAAATTTAGCCTTAAGTAACACTCTACTTATAAAAAACGTGCGGTTTGTCAAAATAAAGCGAGCATTTAATAAACAAATACAGTAGAATGCGCGTCCCTCGCACACGGATCCATCTAAAGCGAAGCAGAATATTCAGAGTAAACCTACTACGCGGTTGATTTCGCGCAAAATTAATGGAAATGTTCAACAACGTTTGACTTGTTGGGTTGATGTAGGAATAGGCTGAATTTAACGTACATTCGAGCAATGTATAGCATTTTATAAACTCAAGAGGCCACTATGTCAGAGTCACAAAACCAAGAAGTAGAACAAGCAGGACCAACGTTCAAAGAATTAAATTTACCAGAAGCAATTGTACAAGTTGTTTCAGAAATGGGTTATGAAACACCTTCTCCTATCCAAGCACAATGTATTCCTTTGCTATTAAATGGCGAAGATGTATTAGGTCTTGCACAAACAGGTACTGGTAAAACAGCCGCATTCGCACTGCCTTTATTAGCAAATATTGATGTTAGCAAAAACTACCCTCAAGTATTGGTATTAGCGCCAACTCGTGAATTAGCAATTCAAGTTTCAGAAGCATTTCAATCTTATTCTCGTCATTTACGTGGTTTCCACGTAATGCCTATTTATGGTGGTCAAAGCTACAACATCCAATTTAAACAACTAGCACGTGGACCACACGTTGTTGTTGGTACGCCTGGTCGTATAATGGATCACTTAAAACGCAAAACATTAGATCTATCAAAACTAACAGCATTAGTACTTGATGAAGCAGATGAAATGTTACGTATGGGTTTCATTGATGATGTTGAAACAATCATGAAAGAGATGCCAGAAAAGCACCAAACTGCGCTTTTCTCAGCAACAATGCCAGATCAAATTAAACGCATTACTAAGCGTTACATGAACAACCCAACTGAAGTTAAGATCAAAGCGAAAACATCTACCGTTTCAAACATTGAACAAAAATGTTGGATCGTACGTGGTGTGAATAAGTTAGATGCATTAACACGTATGCTAGAAACAGAAGAGTTTGATGGTGTTATCATCTTCGCTCGTACTAAAACGGCAACAGTTGAATTAGCAGAACGTTTAGAAGCTCGTGGTTACCGCAGCGCAGCACTCAACGGTGATATGAACCAACAAACTCGTGAGCGTACTATTGCACGTCTTAAATCAGGTGGTTTAGATATCTTAGTCGCAACCGATGTTGCGGCACGTGGTCTAGACGTTGAACGTATTAGCTTAGTGGTTAACTACGACATCCCAACAGATACTGAATCTTATGTTCACCGTATCGGTCGTACTGGTCGTGCAGGCCGTACAGGTAAAGCAATTTTATTTGCTGCACCTCGTGAGCGCCGTCTATTACAAGCCATTGAGCGCGCAACTCGCCAACCAATTACGATTATGGACTTACCAACACGTGATGAAGTAACACAAACACGTATTGATAACTTCCAAAAACAATTATTTGAAATATGTGAAAGTGAAGATCTAACCTTCTTCCGCACATTGTTCGAGCAAATTGAAAACAACACGGATATTGATGATTTAGACTTAGCCGCTGCGTTATTATTCATGGCACAAAAAGAAAAACCATTACAACCCGTTGAAGAAAAATTTGTAGAGCCGCGTAGTAATGACCGTAACGAGCGCAGTGACCGCCCTCGTCGCGATCGCAATGACCGCAACGAGCGCAGTGACCGTCCACGTCGTGATCGTAATGATTCTCGTGGTGATGATAAACCTCGTGGTCGTGGTCGCCCTACTGACGTTGAACTTGAAATGTTCCGTTTAGATGTTGGTCGTGAACACGGTGTTCAAGTTAAAAATATCGTAGGTGCAATTGCAAACGAAGCAAATATTAATAGTCGTTTCATTGGTGATATTCGCTTAAATGATGATCACTCAACAATTGAGTTACCGAAAGGTATGCCTACTGAAACATTATCGCATTTAAAAAATGTACTAGTGTGTAAACGACCATTAAATCTTAAAAAGGTCTAATTTAAATTTAGTATTTACGGAAGGAGGCTAACGCCTCCTTTTTTGTATCTATCAAAAAATTATAGCCACCTCC
>JAOFNL010000230.1 GCA_028041985.1 Psychromonas sp.
TGCATTACCATGTCCGACATAACGTACATATTTAGCTGCTGTAGGCTCTAGATCATACTGTTGTAATATCTGGTTAAACTTAGCTTGTTTACCATCAAACAAGGTTACCCAAGTTTTAGCATCTTCTGATACTTCAATTTCAAAGTATGACTTACGCTCATTACCTTTATAAAAAGCAATATCGATACGATCAATTGTTTTCGTTTCAGCTAAGGTATACATGATTTTTTGCTCATCACCATTAGCAGACCAACGAGTCGTCAAATCTCCATCAAGTGTATTACCCGAACCATTACCATCATTATCGGTAGCACGTACTTTTGCAATTTCAACAACAGATGAGCCTTCACCTGTCACCGTTAAATCAACACTTCGATTTGTACCACCAGAAGCACTTTTAGCGCGTAGTCTAAAGCTATAATTAGTTGATAAACTGCTCTCTGTTGGCGTACCACTTAATGTCCAAACACCCGTTGATGTTTCAGTAATAGTTAGCCATGCAGGCGCACTTTCCGTATCAACAATATAAACTTTACTAATCGCATCGCCTTCTGGATCCCAGAAATCAACACCTTCGATTAAAGTATGAGAATAGGCTTCGCCAGCAACGGCTTCAGGTAGAGCAGTATATTGTCTTGCCCAATTCGGTTTACCCGGTTCTTGGAACTCTTTCAAATGTTCATCAGCCAATAATAACTGGTCTAATGCATAATCTTGTAAAGTAAGGTTAGGCGCTTTATTTTCTAAATTATTCGTTACTAATGGTGTGCCCCATGTAATAGCTCCCCCATCAATAATACCAGTTGCAGTCCATTCAACAAATTCATCATCCGTTAAACAAGCGGTATTACCGCCATTCCATGAAGTCGTACTTTGTTTTGGAAAAAAGTGACCAACTACTTTATCATTCCAATCACGAGTATCTTCTTTAAACGGTAATCCACCAGTCTCACCCATTAATTCAGTAATATAGAAGTTACGTGTATAAAGGCTATCGGTTTCAACCATATCTCCCGCACCACCAAAAGGATGACCAAAGGTATAATCATCGAACAATGTTGGTGTTGCAAAAGGCTTAGCAGCAGTCCCTACACTATTATTAAATGCAACGGCAGCATCAGGGTTACCTTCGTGCACTGCATTAGCAAATGCTTGATAGATGCGTTGATCATCAACACTGTCAGAATCAGGATTATCTCCCCCTTCATCTTCCATTATGTTATCAGCCGAGTCAAAAACCCATGCATCAATTAAATCACCGTAACGAACGGCATATTCTTTAAGGATGAACTCCGCATAACAGAACATATATTTACGTCTGCTATCGTCATTGTTGCTGTAGTAAGATTCACTATTTAAAAATTCTTGCGCTTCAGCATCAGTATCACACCACTCCATCCAACGATCTGAAACATTTGGGTAAGCATCAGGAATACTATCTTCGTAGCGTGCCAATAAATTATAAGAATTCACATAAATTTCTGTTTTTAATCCAGCTTTGCGAACTGCAAGTAACCAAGATAAGAAAGGGTCATCGGCAGTAGAACGTGGAACCACTAGGTTAATTGGGTCGCCGTTATCATCGGTATCCCCTTCCCACAAGCTTTCGATAATATCGTGAGGCGCAGTATGTGTTGGTGAATAAATATTTGGGCTAGTTAAAGGTAGTTGCACATAATCGAGTGTTCTCACGTCTTCAATTTGTGCAATAAACTCATCAATAGTCACGCCTTCGATATTACCATTATAAGTTTTTTCTGGTAGCCATAATGCTCCCCAAGCGCCTTTCAACCAGTCAGCTCTTAAGCCCTGATCAGGATCGATATCTGAAGCTTGTACAACATTCGACGTTGCCAATAAACTAGCAACCAAAAGTGCTAGGGTCGTGTTTGTTCCTTTAATTGAACTCTTTGCTTTATTAAACATTAGCTTTTAAACGGTTCAAAACCATCAAATTAGCTGTAATTAATTAACGTAATGGAAAGCCGATCTGAATCGAAACATACGAGCTGTTGATCAGAAAAAGACCTTCCATG
>JAOFNL010000231.1 GCA_028041985.1 Psychromonas sp.
GAATACTTCTCTTTGTTCATCTTGACCTGCAAGCCAAATACCTACAGTGCCGCCAGGGGCAACCCCAATAATAAAGTCACTAAACATGGGCAAATATGTATTGCCACGTTTTTTAGGGTTATCAATACCCCACTGAAATAGCTCAACGAGCTTATCGTAAGGCAATTCAAACTGACCACGGTAGGATTGGTTTTCAAGGTAAGAGTAAAAAAGAATATCCAAACGATCGGGCAAAATCTTAGTGACAGGCGTTGTGCTTGAGTGCCCTGTTCCCCAACCACCACCGACTGCACCTGTCGATATGCCATGGCCTTGTTCCAATCCTTTATAATATAAAGTACCAGATAATATTTCTACCGGGTACTTTGATGGTCCACTTTTACTGACAGACCATTCGAATTCATTTTTACTCGTCATATTACACCCTGATATTAGACCTACGATGGAAAGCATGGAGATAAGTTTATTTATGTTACGCATTGTATTTATACCTTGCTTGGGTACCAAAATAGAGTCGCCTATTTGTTACTATTTCAGCACTTTCTCAAAAATAAAAGGCTTCTATTGCTAAATACCTAGGGCGTGTTGATCTTTGCTGTATAAAATTTACTCAGCAATACATTGGTAGCCACATCATCATAAATGCCAGTGATACCATACTGGCATAATTTCTTGCCAACTTGTCATATCTGGTTGATATAGAACGAAAATGCTTTATTCGCCCAAATGCATTTTCTACTAAATGGCGATATTTATATAAACACCAATCAACATCTTTTTGCTTTTCACCATTATATTTTCGTTTAGGGATAACTGATTCCATCCCTTCCAGTTCAATAAACTGACGAAATAAATCACTATCGTAACCTTTATCTGCAATGACTGTTTTAGCCTGACTAGTATTCTCTATTAAACTTTGGGCATGTGTTATATCGTTTCTTTGGCCTTCCGATAGCTCAAAGTAGATAGGCAGACCGTTGCTGTCTACCGCTAAATGAATCTTAGTAGAATTCCCCCCTCGGCTTTTACCTATACATTCACTATCGGCTGTTGCTGCACCTGTACTGTGTTGATGTGCACGAATAATTGACCCATCTATAAATACCCAATCAAAATCAGCATCTTTCGCTAATTCATTGAATAAACTAGATAAAATACCTTTTTTAGACCAAAGATTAAATCGCCTAAAAATAGTGCTCCAGTGACCAAACTCTCTGGGTAAATCTCGCCAAGGAATACCCGTTCTGAGACGATATAGTATCCCTTCGAAAGTATTTCTGTGTTCGGATTTATTATAAATACGACCAGTGCTTTTCATTAAATGCAGTAGCATTTCCCATCGTTTATCGGTTAACATTAATCTAGGCATAGTTTGGTGTTATGGTTAGTTTTTGGCGAAATAAATTATAACGCCTAACCATGCTGTTTAAAAATTATCCTCGAAAGATCAACACGCCCTAGCAATCGGCACTCTTGTATTGATAATATTGTTTCAAAGAACTGATCATGAAACCGCCTCGACACCTAAAAATCTGTCTTTATTGCTTAAATTCACAGAGAAACACTATTTCACAAAATTGGTCTAGATGCGCTGTCGTGCTATCGATTTGAAAAAATAGGTGGCGGGAGTTAGCTTTAATGCTGCACTAAAGAATAGAAAAGTTTCTAAAGCGATCTTAGAACAGCACGTACTTGAAGTGGAATTTAGCAAGGTCGATGCATAATAATTTAACTATTTCTATAGTCAGGGCGTATCAGAGTAGTGCCTATGGTGAGAACATAAAAACCTTAGTCTAACTTGCCGAATAACTACAAAATGAAAAACCTGTCACCATTCACCTGTGGTTTGTAACCCGTTCAATAAATATTAATTTGCCAGAAACATTATAATTTATAATGTTTCTGGCCGGTATGTTATTACGGTTTAAAAACTGTTTTTTGTAAAGGAATGGAGTGTTTCGCATTATATAAACGCACAGTACTAGTAACTTGATCAACCTTTGGGGTGATTTCAATA
>JAOFNL010000024.1 GCA_028041985.1 Psychromonas sp.
AACTATGTGTATCTTTGCTTGTTATTAATCCACTCTTCATTTTAATCCTGTCTGCGATAACAGCTCTTTTTAGTTAACTTTTTCATAACATTTGCTTATACCAATCGAAGTAAATATTGATGCTATTTTCAGAATAACAGTAATTCTAGTTACTCATTTTCCCGATAACCTCAATGATATAGAGAAGTGGAATGAAGATTATATTTTTTATTATGATATTCACTTTAATACCTATCAATATATCTGCTGATGCGTTGAAACCGTTTACCAGTGATGGTTGTAGTTTATTTCCTGATGGTACATTTAAGAATAATGATTTGTGGTGGAATTGTTGTTATGAACACGACTTAAAATATTGGCAAGGAGGAACTTATCAGCAACGATTAGACGCTGATAAAGAGCTAAAAATTTGTGTCCAAAATGTAGATGAGGCGCCAATAGCTTTGGTTATGTTGGTTGGCGTACGAATTGGTGGGACACCATGGCTACCAACTTATTTTCGATGGGGATATGGTTGGTCTTACCCTAGATTTTATGGTGAATTAACCCCCTCTGAATTATTACAAGTTAAGGATATGATTGAAGAGTAAGAGTAAGCATAATCCAATGATTAGTTGACTAGTTAAAGGCTGTTGAAATTGAAAATATTAAGATGATATTCGATTGTTTCTGACTAGAGAACGTCTAATATTCTTACACATTTTACCAAACGAATTGAGTTCATCAAAGGTAGGAGTTTCTCCACTATTAATGGCATGTTGCCAATAAGTTAATTCGCTATCAACTAACTCCATCAGTTTTTTTGGGCAACCAGTACAACTATTATCAGGACCACATGTAAATGTATCTTCTTGATATATTGGAAACTCCTCTTTTACGGCATCAATAATTTGTTGCATAGCAGTTATTCTATCTGGTTTTTTAGTCAAAAGTTAACTCCCTATCGGTGAGCATTACTTTATCGATAAAGTATTTAAATAATATTGTGTCAGATCAATCTCTCGAACAACAATATGAATTGACGCATGGTGTGGGTTAATTTTACCTGAAGAAAATGGTTAGTTTTTATTAATTTAGATGAATGTATCAAAAGCTGAATTAGTTCAATATATTAGCTATTTTAAATAGGATTTTATTCTATATTCAAAGGCAGTCTAAGAAAAAATAGCTTCTAAATTACGAAGTATTCAATATAGGAATTTCTTATTTCAATGAAATCAATAACCTTTAATCAATTGCAGTTGCGTTTATTTTTGGCTCTGTTCATTTTGTTTACCACTTCGGTATTTAGTTATCGATATTTTATAGAATTACCAAAACTTGAACAAAGTATTGCTAAATTATCAGAAAGAGAAATCGATACCTTGCGATTCAGCGTATCAAATAAACTGGATATATTATCACGTACTAATTTTGATTACGCAGTTTGGACATCAACCTATCATTTCGTCAATTCCCATGATGAATCATATTTCGAAGAAAATATTGTCGATAATACATTTGTGAGTATGGAATTTGATGGCATCTTTTATCTTGATAAAAATCTAAAACCTGTGCTGGCAAAAGGCTTACATCATACCGAATTAAATGAGTTGAAATTCTCTTTTTATGACTTTGAAAAATTTCCCAGCAACCTGAGTATGCTACCTACAGCTATAACTGGACATGGTGCGCCTAATAAATCTGGATTTATTCAAACTAAATATGGTCCTGCTATGTTTAGTGCGACTCAAATTAGGGATTCCGATATGAATGGAGAGAATCGAGGGTTTTTAGTCATGGTACAGTTATTAGAGCAAAAATTTGTTGATGATTTATCTCAGGATACCTTTACCAAGATTGAGTTTGAGCCTCTTCCAAATGAGGCTGATTTAAGGCAGTTATATGATTGGGATAAAAAACCAAATGAAATAAAAATTGAAGCATATAGAGACATGGTTTTACGCGATGCATTAGGTAGGCCTATTACCATGTTAAGAATGACTCATAGTACTGGCAAAGTACCTACACTTATTAATGTACAAAGCATTACTTTTATTATCTTAACTAGCTTTTTAATTTATATTGTGTATTTGACAGTCTCATTAACAATCATTGAGCCAGTGAAAAAATTAGCGGGTGATATTAAAGCCCGAGATAATTTAAATAAATATAAGCCTCTCGATGAACAATATATGGTGACAGAACTAGCAACAGTATCAAAAAACGTTAATGATTTAATGCTGACTGTACAAGAACAAAACGATATTTTGTCGCAACAAGCAAGTACAGACCAACTTACTAAAATATTAAATCGTCGTGGTTTAATCACTGAAATAGAAAGACATAAAAAGCTATGCATTCGCAATAACATAGGTTTTACTGTCGTAATGAGTGATATTGATAATTTTAAAGCTTACAACGATTCCGTCGGGCATTTAGAAGGGGATATTGCTTTATACGAAGTGGCTCAAGTACTGCGCAAGCAATGTAAACGAAATGGAGATACTTGTGCTCGTTATGGCGGTGAGGAATTTACGCTATTATTCAGTCATTTAAACGATGAAAGCTTAGATAAAAAATTAAATAATATTATTGATGCGATGAAAGAGCTAGGATTACCTCATCCTGCATCGGTTACTGCTGATCATATTACCATTAGCCTTGGTGCAGTGGTTATTAAGCCAAGTGACGTAGTGGATTTTGATTTACCCTTGACTGAGATATTTCGAATAGCGGATAGTGCGTTATACCAAGCTAAAAATTCAGGCAGAAATTGTTTTGTTATTAAAAATTGGTCTCAGATAAAACAAAATTCATAATGATTATTCACTTTATTTCTCGGACGGTGAATGTATTAATCTAGGCCTGTGTTTAAAAATCAGGCTCTTCTCATATTTTCAATCTACTTTTCCTTTTTTATTTTAACTGCTGTTACTGTATTTTAAATGGTGCATTTAAATACTTGTTCCGTATAATTTATGCTTACAAAATATCAAATGACAAGCGACAAAAGGATTGACTGTGATACAACTTAAAAAACTATTTGGCCGTAATTGTTATCGATACTTCCCTTTTTGGCTGCTTACGTTCGTTGCGATATACTCTGCAGCAGGATTTTTATTAGCTCCGTACTTGATCAAAAAAACCTTGGTAGAACAGGTTCAATTGAATTTAGGATGGCAAGCAAAAGTTGAAAGTGTAAAAGTAAATCCATATCAATTGAGTCTTAGTATTGAGCAATTGAGCATTGTGGATGAAAATGCCAAGGAAGTTATTGGTTTTAACCGTTTTCATACTGATTTCACATTACGCTCAGCATTCGAGTGGGCATTGACGTTTGAAAACATTGAGCTAATTGAACCTCGTGTAGACATTACCGTTAACAAAGACGGGTCAACAAATATACAGCAAGCACTTGCTGATCATGCATTAGAAACTAACGAGGCAGTTGTAGAGGTTGAAGAGCAAGATAATTCAATTATTCCATTATTATTCGATAATATTATTGTTGAAAATGGTGATGTTCGAGTCACTAACTTTCAACCTAGCTCTGCAGTGATACATGAAGTAAAACCTGTTACCTTCAACTTGCAAAATTTTTCAACGCGTCTGGATGAAGATGGAGAATATCAATTAGATATCGCATTAGGCACAGGGCAAACCTTACATTGGAAAGGATTAGTTGCATTAAACCCAATCCGTTCATCCGGTTTACTGAACATTTCTGGTATTAAAGTTCATAAATTTTGGCCCTATTTACAAGAACTTGTGCCTTATCAATTAGAGCATGCTTTAGCTTCTATCACTGGTGAATACGAAGTAAGTGTATTAAAAGAAGATCTCGCATTAAAAATTAAACAAGCGGTTATCGATATTGAGGAAGTAAAATTAACCTCTGAATTGTTAAGCGATGATTTTTTAGACATCCAACATATTAATATTGGGCCGAGTAATTTTGATTTACAAGCAAAGCATTTAATCATTGAACAAGTCACGATTGACCAATTGATATTCAATGTATTACGTGATGCTGATGGCCAACTTCCTATGTTAACCGCATTATCTGAGTCAGAAGACAATATACCTGTACAAACTGAAGTCATTGAAGTTGAACCCCTTACTAATGAAACTGCATTCAAATGGGCTGTTAACAAGATTGCAATGAAAAATAGTCAAGTAAACTGGCTAGATCAACAACCAAAGCAAACTGCTGACATTTCTATTAATAATATTAATTTTCAATTAAATAATTTAAATCAAAATCTAGCTTCTACGTTACCGCTGTCTCTTGAGTATATGGTTGATGCATCACAAACCAATGAAGTGAAAGGTGAATTGGTTATTCAACCCTTTAAATTCGATTCGCATCTGAAAATAAATGCTCTCGATTTAACTGCATTACAACCTTATATCGCAGAAGTCGCACAAGTTAAGTTAGAAAAAGGCTTATTATTTGTGGATGCAGATTTTTTACTTGCCGAGCAAGAGTCTGGCGAAATGAAGACGGTATTTTCTGGTGAAGTCAATGTTCAAGAATTTAATACTCAAGATAGCGTATTAAATAAACGGTTAGTCGGTTGGCAAGATTTAACGATTGGTCCTATGAAAATTGATGTCAATCCTCTCGCTGTAGATATTGATAAAATCGCATTTTCCAAACCTTATTTTCGTGTCGTAGTAGGGGAAGATCGGTCTCTCAATTTATCTAAACTTGCTGTTGAAAACACAGCAGAGCAAAAAACAGAAACAGAAACAGAAACAGAAACAGAAACAGAAACAAAAACAGATAAAGTAACGAAACAGCATGATCAACAAAATGCATCTGAACCGATACCAATTCGCATTGGTGAAATTAGCCTGAACGATGGCAGCGCATTCTTTGCTGATCTTTCATTACGCCCACAATTTAGCACAGGCATCGATCGAATGAATGGGTATATTCGTGGTTTGTCATCGGATAGTTCAAAACGCGCAAAAGTTGATATTAAAGGGCATATTGAAGAGTTCGGTAGTATGTTAGTGAAAGGGGAAGTTAATCCTCTTGCAACTGAAGTTTATACAGACTTAAATGTTAACTTTGATAATGTGGATTTAGCTTTATGGAGTCCTTATTCAGGCCGTTATACTGGATATGAAATTGATAAAGGTAAACTCAGCTTAGGGTTAAATTATAAAATTAATAAACGCACTTTAGAAGCGCATAATAAAGTGGTGTTGGATCAGTTTGAATTTGGAGAATCCGTAGAAAGTGAAGAGTCATTAGATTTACCAGTTAAGTTGGCTTTGGCTTTATTTAAAGATAAAGATGGGGTCATCGATATTGATTTGCCCGTTGCTGGAAATTTAGATGATCCCGATTTTCAGATTAAAGGAGTCATACTTAAAACGTTTGCTAATCTAATCACTAAAGCGGCAACTTCACCATTTTCGGTGGTTGCAGGTTTAGCTGGGGGCGATGCTGAAAAATTGAATTCAGTTGCATTTGAATTAGGCTCTAGTGAATTAAATGGGGCACAAAAAGAAAATCTAAAAACGTTGGCTGGCGTGTTAAAAAGTCGTCCTCAGTTATTGTTAGAAGTCCGAGGAATGGTCGATAAAGAGGCGGATAAATCAGTTTTACAAGCTCAACAATTACAGGTAAATCTACTGGATTCTGGGGTTGATATTAATGAACCTGAACAAGTCCTTGATGCGATGGAAAACTTATATGCTGATCGTAAATCCTCTCAGGCATTGGATGCGATACAGGAAAAAGTGAAAGCAGAAATTGTTGCCGTACAGCAGGAAAACCCAACGGCATGGAGTGATGAGGAGTTGCAAATGGAAGAAAATATTCGATATGAAAAGGCCTTACGTGCGGCGGTTATTGAGTCTCAGCCTATTGCTAACCATGAATTATCAGGTCTTGCTAAACAGCGAGTCAGTGCAATTAAAAATGAATTAATTAACATTAATAAAGTTGCTGATGCGCAAGTATTTGCGCTTAAACCTTCTTTAGATGGTGTTGCTGAAGAAAGCATTATCGAAAGTCAATTTACGCTCGGCAGTCATTAACTTATCGTAAAATGTTAATATCCTTAGGTAACATCAACTCATTAAATTAAAACTTAATGAGTTGATGTTATACAACAAATAGAATCACGAATTTGCTGTAATTTTAGCTAGTCGTTAATTGTTAATCACTAAACCCTTCGTGGATGAATTTTTGTCTAAGTTGTACAAAATTTTCATCTGTACATTGTAAAAACTGCATTGCAAATTCATAACCCTCTGCTTTGAACTTATCCAACTTTGCTAATTCATATTCATTCATTATGACATGCATTGCTTCTTGAATTAACTCAGTTTCATCTTCTGCAATCGGAATATCTGGTGGATCAAAATGTGTCACCATCCACTCTTGTAATTGCTCGCTACTTATTTTTTTTTGATCCCATTGTGTAAGGATATCAATCAGTTGTTTTTTGGTGATCATAGGCTGAGTCATTTTATTTTCTCATTGATTATTTTATTGATGATAATAACGTAGTGAGTGAATTGTTGCCATCTTCAACATGATCATAATTGCTGATTTTAAAATGTCTTTCTGAGTTGCGTTCAATCGTATTATAGCGATTACATTAAATTTTGCGCTGGAAAAATAGTTCAATTCAAGGTGTAAATTGAAACGAATGACTACTCCCATTACGAAATTTATAACGCAGATGCGAGTTGTTTTAGCCAATAAAAAAATTTAGCTATTAGTCTGATTGGTATTAATGTACTTATCTTATTATTAACATTTTGTATCTGCTGTATGATGTAGACTGAATGTTAATAGTCCTTTTATAGTTAGGGAAAACTATGATTTCTAAATTACCTCGTTGGGTTGAATATGGTGCGTTTGTTCTGGCTCTTGTTGCTGGCTGTGTCAATGCGGTTGGTCTTTTAGGTTTTAAGCATCAATCTGTTTCACATTTGTCTGGTATTGCAACACGGCTTGGTGCTGATATTGTTCAGTCTGCATTTCCTGATGTATTGGACTTAACGACCATCATCATTAGCTTTTTAATAGGCTCTGCCATCTCTGGATATTTTTTGAGGAGTGAGGCATTAAAATTAGGCCGCAATTATAGCGGATTACTTGTTTTAGAGGCGATGCTCCTATTTATCGCTGTTTATCTATTATCGAAAGATGGATTTGGTGGTATTTACTTTGCTTCTGTTGCATGTGGATTACAGAATGCACTCGCAACGACTTATAGCGGTGCCGTCGTTAGGACCACACATATTACTGGAATTGTGACAGATTTGGGGATCATGCTTGGTGCAAAACTAAGAGGAGAAGCATTTGATAGAAGGAAACTTTTTTTATTCCTATTAATTATTATAGGATTTATTGTTGGCGGCATTGTCGGCACTTATACTTTTAGCTTATTACAATTTAATGCGTTATTTATCCCAGCGAGTATCTGTTTATTATTAGCTGTATCCTATTCTGTTTATAATGCTAAATACGATCTTCATTAATAGGGGGATTATTTTATAAAAGTGAGAAAGTATCCTTTTATAATGCCCACATCTTGTTAGATTATTCTCTCATAAACATTTTTGTTTTATGTTTTAACAAGTAAAATAGATAAGTTATTTATTGGTATTATACAATTGCGGAATGACTCATCTGGATATTTCAGTGAAAACAGCGCAGAACCTTTTAAACTAGCTAGAATGTTGAGTTAATTGGTATTAAGCAGACGTAAAAATAGAATTAGTAAGGAAGGCATGTGGCAGAAATCGATAATAAAAAATTTAATTATTTAAACAAGGTGCATTGTGCTGAAGTCGTCCATTTACAAATTATTACCGCTACTAAACCTATTCGTTTAAAAACTCGTTTAATTGGAGTTGATCCTAATATGTCAGTGATTCTCGCTTTTGGTTCTGATGCAAGTTGGGAAAAAGCTTTGCCGCTCATTAAAGAGGGGAATCCAGTGGTTGCACGTATTTTTAGTAATGAACAGCAGCAAGCTAATATCATTGCTTTTCGAACAACTATACAAAAGATAATGACCATAACTGGCCGTTGGTTAGTATTAAGTTACCCCAAAAGTATCGAGTCAGTAGAGCTACGTCAGCACCTTAGAATTTCTGTTCATATTGAAGCAAATGTGTTGGATGAAGCGATTAATACTACTTTAGCCTCTGGCATTCTAAGTGATATTTCAATTCGTGGCTGTGCATTTATTAGTGATAACAAAACGCAATTAACCTTGAATAGTGTTTATCGTTTATCGATAAAAATCGATGATGAGGTCATGGAATTAGCGGTTGAATTAAAAAATATTCAAAACGGAGCAAACGAAGGGCAGTTTCAATACGGTTTGGTATTCACTGCCCCTGAAGAGGAAAGAGAAGAAAATATTCAACAGTTGTTATTACATCATTTACAGAAGTAGTTTAATTCATTACTAATAACCAAGGCTTAATGAGGATGGTGTACGAGGATCTGATGCACCATAAAAACCACTTTTTTGTTTGATAATACTCTGGGTACTTCCCATTGTTTGTTTTAATTGTAATTCATGCCCTTTTGCTTCCAGTAATCTTATCGTGTCTAAACTAAGCCCTGATTCAATGCGTATTGTATCTGGCAACCATTGGTGATGAATTCGTGTGGCGGCGGTGGCGTCAGCTATATTCATATTAAAATCAATGACATTAGAGATAAGTTGTAATGTACTTGAAATAATCCGTGATCCACCCGGTGTGCCAGTGACCATAAATAATTGTTCATCTTTTAATACAATAGTGGGGCTCATCGAACTGAGTGGACGTTTATTTGGTGCAATGGCATTGGCTTCTCCCCCAATTAATCCATAACCATTAGGATGGCCTGGTTTAGCTGAAAAATCATCCATTTCGTTATTTAAGAGTACACCTGTACCTTTAGCTACCATGCCAGACCCGTAGCTGTAATTTAAGGTATAAGTATTGCTCACCGCATTGCCCCATTGATCGATAATACTAAAATGAGTTGTTTGATCACTTTCATAAGGAAGATTTGCATCGGGTTGAATATCTTTACTCGATGTAGCGTGATCAGGGTTGATGCCAGCAACAAGTTGTTTCGCATATTTTTTACTCGTTAATGTGTTCACTGGCACTTTAACAAAATCACTATCACCCAAATGTAAACTACGGTCTGCATAAGCGCGTCGCATGGTTTCAGCAAGTGTATGGATGTGTTGAGCACTATTGTGCCCCATCGACGTGAGATCATAGTTTTCAAGCATATTCAGTATTTGTACAATATGTACGCCACCCGAAGAAGGTGGTGGCATAGAATAGATTTGAACTCCTCGATAACTGCCTTTAATGGCTTCGCGCTCGACCACATTATATTGCTGTAAGTCCTTTATACTCATGTTGCCTTTTGCTTCTTGTACACTGTTGGCAATCGCTTGAGCTATTTCTCCTTGATAAAATCCTTTTTCACCTTGTTGACTGATAGTGGTTAACGTATTGGCTAAATCGGTTTGTATAAATAGATCGCCTGCTTGATAATTTATTCCCTCTTTTTTATAAAAAATACGCTGTGTTTCTGGCCATTGACTCAGTCGTTTTTGCATTGCAGTGAGTGAATTAGCTAAATCCGCTGTCACAATAATGCCTTCCTTCGCTAATTTAATGGAAGGTGCCATTAACTGCTCTCGCGTTAATGTTCCATAGTGTTTACGAGCATGCTCTAAACCCATCACTGTACCAGGCGTTCCAACTGCTAGACCATGGTAAGTCGATAAGTTGGGGATGACTTCGCCAGCTTGATCAAGATACATATCTCTAGAAGCGCCTGATGGTGCTTTCTCTCGATAATCAATGGCGATCACTTTTTTGCTGTTAGCAAGATAAACTAACATAAAACCACCTCCGCCTAAATTGCCGGCTCTTGGCAAGGTCACCGCTAGCGCGTATCCCACCGCGACCGCCGCATCCACGGCATTTCCACCTTGTTTTAATATATCAAGCCCAATCTGAGTGGCTAAGGCTTCTTGCGTAGCGACCATGCCATGTTCAGCCCAAACGGGATGATGGATAGACATTTTGCTATAAATAGCAGGTTGTAAAGGTTGAGAGGTTACAGGAGGATTTATTGGTGCACTTACTGTCGTTGCTAATACATTAGGAGGAATAAAACATAGCATTAATAAAAAAGTGAACGCGCTGTTGTGTTTCTTATTTATTTTTCTGATCAAGCTGTGCATATTCTGTTTCCTTATTGGCAGTGATTTTTGTCGGCGGATGAACTGTTTTTATTGTCTATAACATTGATGCTGATTGATATAAGCACATACTGCTGATGGCGTTAAAAAATTGATACTTTTATTTTCTGATAATAGTGCTCTGATAGAAGAAGATGAAATATCTAATTGACTCGTACTTTGAAAATAAATTTTTCCGGCTAACTGTTGATGTAATAAAGCAGGATCATCGATTTGATGTTGTGTTAAAAGTGAGCTTACAATTTCATTGAATGTTGGTGCCCATCCAGGTCGATGGCTTATTACTAGATGGCAATAGGTTAAAATATCCTGATACTGATACCAAGTATCGAATTGGATTAATGAATCCATACCCATGATAAAACATATGGGAGTGTTCGGGTGCTGCTCTCGTAATAGTTTTAAGGTGTCGATGGTATAACTAGGTGTTTCACGGTGTAATTCTCGTGTATCAATTTGTAAATTAGGTGTTTCTTGAATCGCTAGTTTTACCATATCAATTCGCTGTGCAGTGGTTGCTAAACTGGTGGATTTATGCGGCGCAATATAGTTAGGCATCAAATAAAGTGCCTGTAAATTCAAGGCTTGTTGGATCTCTAATGCTGGGCGTAAATGACCAAAATGAATGGGATCAAAAGTGCCTCCTAAAAAACCGATTGCTGTTGATCCTGTTAATGAGAGATGATTATTCATCGGTTTCCTTAACGTAAAAATTGAAAGCAGATTGCATCTAATTGTAACCAAGTATCACTTTTGTTTTCTACTTTTACCGATATTTCTAATGTTGCACAATCAATCAGCATTTTTTCTAATTTAGCGCTATTTAAACGTTTTAAAGCCGAGGTGATTAACGCTTGTTTAGCTGGCCATAATTTAGGTTTTTGTTGAGCAAGCAAAGAAGCTAAAGGTTGATCTTTAGATTGGTAGGATAAAGTTAGCAGTTTTTGAATTTCACTGGCTAGCGTCGCGCTAAGCAATAATAATTCAGTCCCTTCGGCATGCAATTGCTTAATGATCCTAGCATTACGTGCTTTATCTCCGGCTAATAAACTATCAACCCATTGGAATAAACTAAAGTGATTATGGGTTGTAATACTTTGCTCAACCTGAGTGAGTCGCAAATGTTGCTTTGGAAATAAAATAGATAGTTTTTCTATCTCTTGCCTTGCTGCTAATAAATTCCCTTCAAAGTGTAGGCATAGAAAATCAATCACTTCAGTCGTGGCAGTCAAACCAACAAATTTTAGTCGCTGGAATAACCATTGAGGAAAACGATTAGGTAGAAGTGCGTTAGTTGAAACAAATACGCCTAATTGCTCTAATTGATTAAACCAAACACTTTTTAATTGTTGAGCATTTAGCTTCGGTCCCTTTAATATCAATATGATATCTGGATTGAGCAGAGGGGGGATTTCACGGATAAAGTCGGTATTTTCTTTGGTTGTTTTAGTGAGTGTTAATTCAATAATTTGTTTTTCTGAAAATAATGAAAGGGTATTGAATTGACTAAATATTTGGTCTTTATCAAAACTGCCATCTAAGCTATAGCTAAATTTTTCCAAAAAACCTTTTTGTTTAGCTTGTTGATGGATTTGCTCCAATGCCTCAATGGTTAACAATGCTTCATCACCAAAAATCAAGAAGCAACTTGGTAACCTTTGTTGAAGTTGTTTTGCTAATTGTTCAGGATAAATTCGCATAAAAACTTACTCTTTAGGTTCATCTTTTAGACTTAGCATAGTCGCCATAATATGATCCGCAGCAATCCCTCTTAACTCTTTTGTTAACAGTTCTGATTCACGTGATTTTGCCAATGCTTCTGAAGAGTCATCTAAAAAATCACGGTAGATATTCACTGTAAAATCTTGTGGTGTGTAGTTAGGCAGTTTCAAGGAATACTTCATGGTGTAGCCAATCTCTTTTTCGGCATTTTGCGCATTGGAATATAAAGAAACGGTACGGTCAGTTTGGCTCTCTGATTTCAAGTTTAAAATTGCCACATCAGGGTTGGATTCCGTTAATATTTTTATATTTGCTCCACGTAAACGCAATTTAACTAAGCGCGTTAATTCACCTTTAGGATCATTCGTTTGGATGTATATTTCAGGAAATTTTTCCACTAAACCATTATGGTGTTTAAGATGAAATCCACAACCACTGAGAATCAGTGCACAAGTTACAGTAACCAATAACAATGTATAACGGTAAAAACATGTGATTTAAGTGAGTTCATAAAAAGCCTTTTTTGAGTTTGTCGATGTCATTTTTAAGCATGGTGATAGCTATTATTAAAAATAAACCTCTTATCGACAACAATAAGAGGTTCACATAAAAGTGAGGTCTGAAGCGCATCATTCATGATGCGCTGAACTGCACTCGTTAATTAGCAAATTACTTATCTTGCTACTTAATTAACTTGCTACAATGTTAAGTAATTTACCTGGAACATAAATTACTTTACGTACTGTTAGACCTTCAGTGAATTTAGCAACATTTTCTTCTGCACTTGCCATTGCTTCAACATCAGTTTGTGTTGCATCTGCTGCCACGGTTAGTTTCGCGCGAAGTTTACCGTTTACTTGTACTATAATTAGTTTTGAATCTTCAACCAATGCAGACTCATCAACCGTTGGCCAAGGCGCAGATAAAATATCATCTTCTGAACCTAATATCGTAAACAATTCAGCACAGATATGTGGTGTGATAGGTGATAACAGTTTAGTCACTGCCACTAAAGCTTCTTGCAAAATGGCACGATCTTGTGCGTCTTTTGTTGGCGCTTTAGTTAGCTTGTTCATCAACTCCATGACTGCGGCAATCGCAGTATTGAATGTTTGACGACGACCAACATCATCACTTACTTTTGCTATTGTTTTATGTAATTCACGACGTAGTGATTTTTGGTCATTGCTTAATGCTTTAACCTCTAACGCAGCAACTTCACCTAATTCAACATGTTCGAACGCTAAGCGCCATAAACGTTTAAGGAAACGTAAAGAACCTTCTAACGCAGAATCAGACCATTCTAATGTTTGGTCTGCAGGAGCTGCGAACATCATAAATAAACGCACACTATCTGCACCGTATTTATCGATCATCAATTGTGGGTCAATACCGTTATTTTTTGATTTAGACATTTTGCTCATACCGTCGTAAATCAATGCTTGTCCATCAGCGGTTTTTGCTGAAATGACTTTCCCTTTTGCATCAGTTTCTGTGATGGCATCGGTCGGCGCAACCCAAACTTTACCGCCTTTAGCATCTTCATAATAATAAGCGTCAGCTAATACCATACCTTGGGTTAATAGTTTTTTGTAGGGCTCATCGCAATCTACTAAACCAAAATCACGTAATAATTTATGGAAAAAACGAGAATATAAAAGATGTAAAATAGCGTGTTCAATACCGCCAATGTACTGATCAACTGGCAACCAGTAATTAGCTTTAGCTGGGTCCAACATCTTATCGTCACTTTGCGGTGAACAATAACGTGCGTAATACCAACTTGATTCCATGAACGTATCAAAAGTATCCGTTTCATGCATTGCAGGTTGACCGTTATAAGTCGTTTTAGCCCACTCAAGATCTGCTTTGATTGGTGAGATGATCCCATTCATGGTCACATCTTCAGGTAACACAACTGGTAATTGATCTTCTGGTACTGGAACAACCGTGCCATCTTCTAATGTTAACGTTGGGATGGGGGCACCCCAGTAACGTTGACGAGATACTCCCCAGTCACGAAGGCGGAAGTTAACTTGACGTTTACCTTTGTTTTCAGCAACTAATCTTGCTTCTACTGCATCAAAAGCCGCTTCAAAGGCTAAACCTTCAAGCGCAGTGAAAGCACCTGAATTAAAACAAACGCCTTTTTCTGTATAAGCTTCAACAGAAACATCAACGTCTGCATCAGCAGGTTTGATAACTGCTTTAATATCTAAACCATACTCTTTTGCAAATTCATAATCGCGTTGATCATGTGCAGGTACTGACATAACTGCGCCAGAGCCGTAACCCATTAACACAAAATTAGCGGTCCAAATTGGCACTTCTTGACCAGTAATAGGGTGGATAGCCTTAAGGCCTGTATCAACACCTTCTTTTGGCATTGTTGCCAAATCAGCTTCTGCTAATTTAACGTTTTTGCAGCTTTCACAGAATGCGGCTAGCTTAGGATTAGATTTAGCCGCTTCTAGTGCAAGCGGATGTTGTGCTGCAACAGCAACGTAAGTTACGCCCATTACTGTATCTGGACGAGTTGTATAAACAGAGAAAGTTTCATCGCTGTTTGCTACTTTAAAGTCCATCTCAATACCTTCAGAGCGCCCAATCCAGTTACGTTGCATAGTACGTACTTGCTCAGGCCATTCGTCTAGTTGGTCTAAGTCATCTAATAATTCTTGTGCATAAGCAGTGATTTTAATAAACCACTGTGGTATCTCTTTTTGTTCAACAACAGCACCTGAACGCCATCCTCGACCATCGATAACTTGCTCATTGGCTAATACCGTTTGATCCACTGGATCCCAGTTTACAGTAGACATTTTTTTGTAAACTAAATCTTTTTCTAGTAACTTAGTAAAAAACCATTGTTCCCAACGGTAGTATTCAGGTTGACAGGTTGCTAATTCACGGCTCCAGTCATAACCAAATCCTAATTGTTTTAATTGGGTCTTCATGTAAGCGATGTTTTCGTAAGTCCAACCTGCTGGTGCCGTCTTGTTTTTAAGCGCAGCATTTTCAGCTGGAAGACCAAATGCATCCCAACCCATAGGCTGCATAACATTTTTGCCTTGCATCCGTTGGAAACGAGAAACTACGTCACCGATGGTGTAATTACGAACATGACCCATGTGTAATTTACCACTTGGATATGGAAACATTGAGAGGCAGTAATATTTCTCTTTTGTTGGATCTTCAGTCGCTTTAAATGATTGATTGTCATCCCAATGTTTTTGGAATTTAGCTTCAATTTCTTTAGGATTGTATAACTCTTGCATATTCAGTCTGCCTGCAATGAAAAATGGAATAATAATAAACGGTAAGGATACAGTAGCAGACTCTATGCAACAATATTTATGAGAAAGGAAGCTTAAGTTTTTAGAAAATACGAATAATTTTTACATCTAATCAGCATAATTAACAAATTTTGGTTATCAAATGCAAAAAAGTCCGTAGAATCGTACTTGTTAAAGATTTACAGAATTAAAAAATGGAGGCCTCGTGGCTGATTCACATAAAGAATTTTTAGTAAACGAAGATGAATTTGAGTTGCTATCTGAAATGTTAATGGAAACAGAAATTATGGATGATAAAGCACTAAAATATGATATTTCAGGGCGTGGAGGAAAGGATACCTTATTATTTCAACTTGGATTAGCTGATGATTTACAATTAGTCGCTAATTACGGTGATCATCACCTTGTTTTTCCTGTGCAAATGGAAATGGGCGATTTCGCTAATTTCAGTATGAATTTAAAGTCTCCTAAAATATATGAAACAGGTGAGAAATTACGTTCTTGGCGTTTACCTGCAGATAAAACCATGCGTATCGTTAATGAAGATGGTGAAGAGTTACATTATCAAATTAAAGATTTATCTGCGTCTGGTATTTCTTTATTAATTGCTGATGATGAAAATAAAGCCTTTCCTGAAAAACTGCATAACATTTACTTACAATTACCTAACCGTGAACGTTTAGCGATCTCAGGCTCTCAGATCCGTCGTATAGATGATCAAACCGTGGCTTATTCATTGGGCAAATCGACAGATGATGAAGTATTAGCATCACTGGCTGAATACCTGTTTGAATGTCATGCAGAGCAACACCCTGAGGCACATGCGAATCGATTTAAGTAATTGTTTTGATTAAAAATTAACATTGATGTTGATTATTTAAACTGTTTGTTCGTTTATTCGGCAAACAGTTTTTTTTTGCCAAAATAAACTTTACAACAGGCCGAATGATTCTGTATTATTTGCCTCGTTCTGCGGAGGGGTGGCAGAGCGGCTGAATGCACTGGTCTTGAAAACCAGCGAGGGTTAATAGCTCTCCGAGAGTTCAAATCTCTCCTCCTCCGCCACATTTGAAAAGGCTCATTATTGAAAGATAATGAGCCTTTTTGCTTTCTGAGTGTTTTAATTCTCATCTGCGTCCAAACTTCCTTCTTAGCTGAAAATAAAGTTAGCAAAGAAACTGACCACCAAATCATTTTCTGATCCAAACAATGAATACCTTTCTGATCGCACCAGTTCATACAGCACGTCCATGTGCTGAATGAACTTACAAGAAACATCCTGTTTGCTGTTACTGAAAGTCATACCAATTGTAGTAAATA
>JAOFNL010000025.1 GCA_028041985.1 Psychromonas sp.
ACCAATAACGATGGCTTCCAGATAGGTACCATATACAAAAGAGATTGCAATTGTTTCAAGAAACAACAGCACCAAAACACTCGAAAATACGGTATTAATTTTATTCATCATTCTTCCTTGCTTATACATTTCAACTAGCTTGTAATTATTGGCTTAATTCAAGACCATGTTTAACAACAAAGCAATGTAACAGCAGCCTTTACACCTCAAAATAATTAAATTAAATTTAACGCGTATTATATGGAGACATCAAACTCATTGGTTATCAGTATCACCGCAGTTATTCCACGCTAAATAACGATTGATTTTTGATCTCCGATACTCGCATTAGATTCAACGTTTCCTGTGACCCATGAAACATTTTCGGCAATCGCCTCGCAATTTAACTTCAAAATAACCAATAAAGTATTAGAGGTTCATGGAATTTGTAACAACAGTCTCTATAATTATTATTTACTAATTACTCACCATTAAATAAGAAGTAGTAGCTAATCTATGAATGCAGAATTTGTTAATCCATTTTTATCCTCTTTTATTAATGTCTTACAAACAATGGCAATGCTCGAAATCAAACCTGGTCGCCCTAGCTTAAAAAAAGATGCGATTGCGCGTGGTGATGTGTCCGGATTAATTGGTATGGTGGGTCCAACTGTATCTGGCTCTTTTTCTATTAGCTTCGAAAAAGAACTCGCTTTGAATGTATTCCAAATGATGGTGGGTGAAACCGTTGAGGATATTGGAGAAGATATCACTGATATGGTGGGAGAAATTACTAATATGGTCGCAGGGGGAGCAAAACGACAATTAGGTGAGAAAGGTTATGAATTTAATATGGCGACACCAGTCGTTGTAACAGGACCATCGCATACAATTACTCATCAAGTTGATGGCTCTAAAGTATTAATGCCTTTTAAATCAGATAAAGGCAATGCATACATCGAAATCTGCTTTAATCAATAATTATTAACCTAATCGTCAAAAAATAACTAAAAAAAACCCTCAATACACGGACATATATTGAGGGAAAATAGGAAGAAACAATGAAGCTATCTAAGACTTCAAATCATTAGTCCCACCATTTTTCATTAAGTTCAAAAATTAATGTGCTTCATCCCAATTAATTCCAACGCCTGCATCAGCAATTAAAGGAACAGCTAACTTGGCAGCATTAGCCATAATTTCTTGAATCTCTTTAGTGTAAGTTTCGACACACTCTTCCTTAATTGAAAAGACTAATTCATCATGTACTTGCATCAATAATTGAACAGTGCCAACAGGTTTTTGTTTTACCCATTCAGCCATTTTTATCATCGCTTTTTTAATGATGTCAGCAGCAGTCCCTTGCATTGGGGCATTAATTGCGGCTCGCTCAGCGGCTTTCTTCAACATACCATTCTTAGCATTAATATTAGGTAGTTGTAATCGACGACCGAAGATAGTTTCGACATAAGCTTTCTCATTAGCTAATAGGCGCGTATCTTCCATATAGGTCAGCACGCCCGGATAACGACTAAAGTAACGGTCCATATACGTTTGTGCTTCTTGGCGACCGATGTTTAATTGTTTAGCTAAACCAAATGCGCTCATACCATAAATCAAACCAAAGTTAATCGCTTTTGCACTACGACGTTGATCCGTTGTGACATCATCGAGGGCAACCGAGAAAACTTCTGCTGCCGTTGCTTTGTGAATATCTTTACCTTTAGAAAAGGCCGTTAATAAACCATTATCCTGAGATAAATGCGCCATTATGCGTAATTCAATTTGACTGTAATCGGCAGCAACTATTTTATAGCCAGGCTGAGCAATAAACGCTTGGCGGATACGGCGGCCTTCACTGCTACGAATAGGAATATTTTGTAGATTAGGATCACTTGAAGATAAACGACCTGTTACAGTAACTGCTTGATGATATGAAGTATGGACACGTCCTGTTTCTTCATTGACCATTAATGGTAGCTTATCTGTGTAAGTTGATTTCAATTTACTTAGACCACGATGCTCAATGATCAGTTTTGGTAATGGATAAGTTAACGCAAGCTCTTGTAACACCTCTTCCGCTGTAGAAGGAGCTCCTTTTGGCGTTTTTTTAATAACAGGAATATTTAGCTCTTCAAATAAAATAGTTTGCAACTGTTTTGGAGAGCTCAAATTAAAAGGTTTACCAGCTTCTTCGTAAGCTAATTCCTCTAACTCTAATAACCGTTTAGCAATTTCTACACTTTGAGCATTAAGTAATTTGCTATCAATTTCTACACCACCTCTTTCTATATCAGATAAAACCGTTAACAATGGCATTTCTATTTCATTTAACACGGTTAATAGCTCTGGTATTTCTTTTAATTGGCTTTGTAGTTCAAGGTGTAAACGTAACGTAATATCTGCATCTTCAGCCGCATAAGGCGCAGCTTCTTTAATCGCAATTTGATTGAAAGTAAGCTGTTTTTTACCTTTTCCGGCAATGTCTTCAAAACTAATACAAGTATGCCCTAAATATTTTAACGCTAAGGCGTCCATATTATGCTTACCCGTACTATCTAACACATAGGATTCAAGCATCGTATCAAAAGCAATTCCGCCTAATTCAATCCCATAATTTAATAACACACTACGATCATATTTTAAGTTTTGACCAACTTTTTTATGTTCGTCTGAAGTTAATAGAGGTGTTAATAACGCAAGTGTTTCCGCTAAATCTAATTGTGTTGGAGCATCAATGTAATCATGTGCTAACGGTAAATAAGCGGCCTCAATATTAGGCTCACCTTCTTCTCCAAGATTAGTTTGAATAGCAAAAGATAAACCGACAATTTTAGCCTGCATATAATCTAAGCTAGTGGTTTCAGTATCAAAAGCAAATAATTCAGCTTGCTTAAGTTTTTTAATCCACTGTAATAACTGACCTTTAGTATAAATCGTCACATAACTTTCACGATCTACTTTGGATGATGCTTTGACAGAGGAAGTAAGTAATTGGCTCTCTTGTGATGAAGAAGCTTTAGCGACTAAGTTGTCACCAGCTAATAATGCGGATAACCAACGTTTGAATTCTAGTTTTCCAAATAATTGCACTAGTGCATCTGTATCTTGAGGACACGGCACAAAATCTTTATAAGTTTGCTCTAATTCCACATCTAATTTAATTGTCGCTAATTGGTAAGAAAGGCGAGCCATCGCTTCATTGTCTTGCATTTTTTTCGCCATGGTTTTACTACCACGAAAACCCAAGTCAGCTAATTTATCTAAGTTTGCATAGATGCTATCCATGTTACCAAGACCTTGTAACATTGCTAATGCTGTTTTCTCTCCGACTCCTGGTACACCTGGGATGTTGTCGACCTTATCTCCCATTAAGGCTAAATAATCGATAATCATTTCGGGTGGAATACCAAATTTTTCTTTTACACCTTCCACATCTAGAATTGTGTTGGTCATGGTATTAATTAAATAGGTATGCTCATCGACTAGCTGAGCCATATCTTTATCACCCGTACTAATTAACGTTTTGATACCCATTTTGCTCGCTTGCAAAGCTAATGTGCCGATAACATCGTCAGCTTCCACACCTGGAATAGTTAGAATAGGTAAACCCATTGCCTTAATTACAGCATGAAGAGGTTCTATTTGGCTTCGTAAATCATCAGGCATACTTGGGCGATTAGCTTTATATTCCCCATACATTTCATCACGGAAAGTTTTTCCTTTCGCGTCAAAAACGACCACGATATGCGTTGGACTGAACTGTTTTAACAGGCTCTGAAGCATATTAACTACGCCATAAACAGCACCTGTTGCTTCACCTGCTGAATTGGTTAAATGTGGTGGAGCGAAGAAAGCGCGATATAAGTAAGAGGAACCATCAACAAGCACAAAAGGATTTTCTGGAATTACAGCCATAGATTAACTACCAATCAAATAAAATTGATACACAGTATACCTATACAGCATACAATTGTGATCACGTTTTATTATATTGTCAGATTCAATCACAGAGAACCAATAATTCAGCACTCAAGAATATTAATAAAAAAATATGTAATTGACTATTTTTTTAGCTAACAACACCCTAATGCAAGCGGCAAAAGGTAAGTGGTCATTCACTTTCAATGTGCAAGAGTCTGTGGATAACTCTGTTAATGAATTTAAATAGAATTTGAGCGAGAACAAAGAAGTACAAATACCCCTTAATTTTCAATTAGATAAAACATCATTAAACAATAAAGTAAAAGTTTAATAAATTATTGAATGTGCATAACAAAAAACAAAAAACACCGCTTATGGCCTAAGTTTAGCTTGTGTGGTGCCTAACTGGATTAGCGTACATTTTCAATACGGTATCTTGTAGTTCAGGTTTTATCGCTTGTATACGCGCCTTAAACGCAGCAATATTTTGCGCAGAGATATTATCTACATCTTGCTCAGCGGCAATTAAATTAGAAGGGTGCAGATAATAATTCTGATATATTTGAGCATCAATTTCTTCTGCAACGGCATCTGCATCTGCAAAGTCACCATTTAAAGGTTCGCCAAATGCAACGTGCACATGTCCTTTTTTGCCAATGATGCCACTAACAATACTTTCGATATCTTCGAATTCAGATTTTTTATATTCTCCAAATTCAGCCTTTTCGTATAATTCACGCGCTTTTTGTTGATCACAAGGATCTAATTCATACGACACAGCAACAGGCACAATATTGAGAGATTTAATATATTCGGCAAAAGGAATTTTTTGTTTTTTGCCATTAACATAAAACATTTTAACAATTGCAGGTTCTGTTTTATCAAAACCATCTTTTGCACGCCCTTCTCGTTGCGCAATCCAAATACTGCTCTCTTCTTTTAATGAACTCGCAATATAATCGGATAAATGAGAGAGAGATTTCATCATTTCGCGCACACCAGTCACCGAGCGTTTTACGATGAAACTTTTATTCATACGCATTAAATCAGATACATAAGGCTTACTTAATAAATTATCGCCAATGGCAATTCGCACTGTTTTAAAGTTCTCTGAATATAATGCCCAATTAACAAAGGAAGGATCCATTGCGATGTCTCGATGATTTGAAACGAATAGATAATTTTGAGAAGGGTCTAAATTTTCTAGTCCTGAATAGGTAAACTTTGTAGTTGTTGAGTCAATCATATGCTGAACATAAACGCCCACCACACGCTGCATTTCATCAATGCTATTAATTTTACCCCATTTAAATAAAAAGTAACGACGCAATAAGGGCTTAAGCACAAATCCTAAATACTTAGCTAACTTTGGAAAGCTAAAACTTAATATCGCATCAATAAACTCTTCATTATTAATAACACGTTGGATAGCTGGTTGTATCTCGTCGTCATTATAAGGTCGAATATCACTAAATTTATCGATGTCGCTTAGCATGGGGTAACTCTCTATAAAATGGATGCCGTATTTTACATGTTTTTGGTCATGACAGCGAGTAAATTAGAGCGATTTACTGTGATTACCAGTTAGGTTTAAAGCGGAATAACTCTTGGCGAGATAAATTTTTGAAAGTTTCTACATCAATATGAGCAAGAACTAAATAATCATCTAACCATTCACGTTTAAATAAACGGGATGAACGTAGTTGATCATATTTTGCAAAATGTATGGCCTGAAATAAAATTTTACCTACTTTAGAACGAGATTCAAAAGCAACATTTTCGACCTCTTCATTTAATGCATTCAATAAATGAGGAAAATCTTTTTGGAATAGTTGACTTGCTAATCTAACACTCATTTTAAGGTCAGATTTTGATAGTAGCAATGCTTGCAAGGAGGCGGGGTCAGAAGATATTTCATAGAAAAAATCATGCTTCTGTTTCTCTCCTTTTTCTCTGGCTTCAGCAATGCAGCGTGTCCGCACTGCTTCAAAAGACTCTAAATATTGTTGGTAAGAAGCGGTATAGGCAAAATTAAGCATTGCAGACAAAATTAAACCTTCATAAGGTCGACGGTAGCCAATCTCTTTCATCAAAGAAGTGCAAACTTGCCCTAACGTTAATTGATAACGCCAAAGTTTTCTGGCAAAAAGTCGATTATGTTGGTTAAAAGCGTTGATTCTATATTTGAATAGTAAAGCAGGAATTAAATAACGAAGTACATCGGTCCCAATCATGCCTACAGCCGTTTGTATATCACTCACAATGCGTTTTTCTCGCCCTAATAAGGACATGAAATCCTCACTAGAAACTAACCCAATAACATGATTACGAGTGCTCGGATTCAAATCTAATAAACCTGCTAGTATAGAATAACGAGGTTCCTTAGCTAATAATAGAATTAATAGCTCAATACTATTGTCTCGCATTTGTAGTTGTTCAGCGACGACACTGTCGGTATCTTTTAACTTTTCATCAATAGTCGATAATAATAATTGCTGGAAATAGCGGGTTAAAATTGCATTTCGTTTATCTTGTTCTTTTTTAGCTTCTAATACACGCGTTTTTCTCTCTTGTTCAACCTCAAGTAAAATACGCTGATTCCACCCATTTCCCTTCGCTTCAATTGCTTCGTCTTGTTCTTGATCACTCTCACCTAGCTCATTTAAACCATCATTATAATCTTCTTCTTTGTAGACTTTACTTTTACCTACTAAAAAGCGTAGAAATAGTTTATTAATATCACTCGATGATAAAGCGGGTTTATTAGACATTAAACAGTGACGTTCCAATTAATTAAGTACTAACTAGTATAGACAAATTCTACTATTACTTAATGATATTATTAGATAAATGCGAAAGCATCTCCATAAATATGTTCAATTAAAGCACCATTTTTAATAAAATCTTCACGTGCGATCTTCGCCATCTCAAAGCGACCAACAACATAAATATCAAATTCAGAAAGGTCACTAAATTCATCTAATACAGCTTGATGAACATATCCTTGCTTACCTTGCCAATGTGCTTCAGGCAACTCTACTACTGGATGAAAGTGAATATTTTGATGCTCATCAGCCCAATTCTTAGCTTGCTCTTCAAAATAAAAATGCGAATATTCTTTTACACCCCAATATAGATAAACAGGGTTCGTCATCTTAGACTCTACAATTTGCTCTAATAGTGATTTTACGTAAGAGAAACCTGTGCCACCTGCCATTAAAATTATTGGTCGAAGTGAATTTTCTCGTAAAAAAGCATCTCCATTTGCGATTTCTACTTCAATAGTCTCGCCTGATTGCATTTTTTCAACAACTTGCATCGCATATTTGTTCTCGGGTGTTGCACCAATATGTAACTCAATTAAATCACTTGAAGGTGTGTTTGCAATGGAGAAATGACGTTTGTCTCCTTCTCCCATAATCACTGATACATATTGCCCAGCTTTAAAATTTGCCACACCAATAGGGGCTAAAAATATACGATATAAAAACGTGTTTAACTTCTCGATGGAAGCAACATTACAACTCATTTGTGGCATTAATTTCTCTTTTATTTTTCAGTGAAGGTGACTAAAACATTAACAATTTTGTTACATTGTATTATTACAAAATATCTAGCTCATTCCAAAGGGCATCAATCTTTTCTTTAACATTTTCATCCATAACAATAGGAACGCCCCACTCTCGAGTGGTTTCACCAGGCCATTTGTTCGTTGCATCCATCCCCATCTTTGAACCAAGACCAGAAACAGGGGAGGCAAAATCTAAATAATCTATCGGAGTGTTATCCACTAAAGTGGTATCACGGCTTGGGTCCATACGTGTGGTAATGGCCCACATCACATCATTCCAGTCACGAACGTTCACATCATCATCACAGACAATAATAAATTTCGTGTACATAAATTGACGCAAGAAAGACCAAATACCTAACATGACTCGTTTAGCATGCCCTGGATAACGCTTTTTAATGGAAACTACCGCCATACGATATGAACAACCTTCAGGCGGAAGATAAAAATCGACAATTTCAGGGAATTGTTTCTGAATAATCGGCACAAATACTTCATTTAATGCCACACCTAAAATAGCAGGTTCATCAGGTGGACGCCCTGTATAAGTACTGTGGTAGATAGGATTTTTACGTGTGGTAACGTGTGTCACTGTCATCACCTGAAATTCATCTACTTCGTTATAATAACCAGTATGATCTCCATATGGCCCTTCTGGTGCTTCTTCACCAGGCATTAAATAACCTTCTAGAATGATTTCTGCTGTGGCAGGTACATCTAAATCATTGCTCAAACTTTTTGCAACTTTAGTGCGAGAACCACGTAATAAACCGGCGAAAGCATATTCAGATAAAGTATCTGGAACTGGTGTCACAGCACCAAGAATAGTCGCAGGGTCGGCGCCTAATGCCACACTGACGGGGAAAGGTTGTCCAGGATTAGCCTCTTGCCATTCACGAAAATCAATTGCACCACCTCGATGTGATAACCAACGCATGATAATCTTATTTTTAGCAATAAGTTGCTGGCGATATATTCCCAAGTTTTGGCGCTTTTTATAAGGCCCTTTAGTAATGGTTAACCCCCATGTAATAAGAGGAGCCACATCACCAGGCCAGCAAGTCATAATAGGTAATTTAGTTAGATCAACATCATCACCTTGCATCACCACCTCTTGGCAAGCAGGAGATTTAAGTCGTTTTGTGGGCATATTTAAAACTTGTTTAAATATTGGCAGTTTCTCCCACATCGCTTTAATGCCTTTAGGCGGCTCGGGCTCTTTTAAATATGCTAACCATTCACCCACTTGGCGTAATTCACCAACGTTTTCCTTACCCATTGCCAAAGCTACACGCTCGGTCGTGCCAAATAAATTAGTTAAAACAGGGGAATTGTAACCTTTAGGGTTTTCAAATAACAACGCAGGTCCGCCAGCACGCAAAGTACGATCGGATATTTCAGTCATTTCTAAATGCGGATCAATTTCTTGCTTAATACGCTTTAATAAACCTTTTTCTTCTAATTGATTTAAAAAATCACGCAAATCATCAAACTTCATATCTACCTACTTAAACAGGTTGCTCTAAATATATGGCTAATAATACGCAGAAAAAACGAATTAGTTCACTCTAATCTAAGGAAATAAAAATCGATTTGGCTAACTTAGAGCAACAAATTGATACCAATTTAGTAAGTATGTGATCTAAATTTTGCGCAGAAAAAACAATTAAATTCGAGGCGTAAATTGACGTAAATGGTTATTTCCTTTACGAAATTTACAACGAAGAAGCGAGTTGTTTTAGCCAGTAAAATAGATCAGCTATTTACTTCGATTGGTATGACTTCCCAAAAGAATAGTTTTAGCGATTAATCTTAATATTTAGAGTAAAAAAAACGCTACCTAGGTAGCGTTGTCATTTAATAAAACAAAATCAAACTATTTTGCTTTTTGATTTTTCATTGCATCAAAAAACTCATCATTCGTTTTACTTAAGCCTAATTTATCGATCATAAATTCAGTGGCACCGATTTCACCCATCGGATGGACAATCTTACGTAAAATCCACATACGTTGTAATTCATCAGATTTCGTAAGTAATTCTTCACGACGAGTACCTGAACGGGTGATATCGATTGCTGGGTAAACACGTTTTTCAGCTAGTTTACGATTTAAGTGGATCTCCGAGTTACCAGTACCTTTAAATTCTTCATAGATAACTTCATCCATTTTAGAACCGGTATCAATCAATGCAGTAGCAAGGATAGTTAAACTACCACCTTCTTCGACATTACGAGCAGCACCAAAGAAACGTTTAGGGCGATGTAATGCATTTGCATCCACACCACCGGTTAATACTTTACCTGAACTTGGAATAACGGTGTTATAAGCACGCGCTAAACGAGTGATAGAATCTAATAAAATAACGACATCTTTCTTGTGTTCTACTAAACGTTTTGCTTTTTCAATGACCATTTCAGCAACTTGAACGTGACGGCTTGCAGGCTCATCAAAAGTAGACGCAACCACTTCACCACGTACTAAACGTCGCATTTCAGTTACTTCTTCTGGACGCTCATCGATTAACAACACGATAAGTTCCGCTTCTGGGTAGTTAATTGAAATACTTTGCGCGATGTTTTGCAGTAGCATTGTTTTACCCGCTTTTGGCGGAGCAACAATCAAACCACGCTGACCTTTACCAATTGGCGAAACTAAATCTAGAATACGCGCGGTGATGTCTTCCGTACTACCGCTCCCATTTTCTAAACGGAAACGTTCGTCTGGATGAATAGGCGTTAAGTTTTCAAATAGGATTTTGTTTCGAGAATTTTCTGGTTTACTGAAGTTTACTTGGATTATTTTTAATAATGCAAAATAACGCTCACCTTCTTTAGGTGGTCGAATTTTCCCTTCCACACTATCACCAGTTCGCAAATTAAAGCGACGAATTTGGCTAGGAGAGATATAAATATCATCAGGACCAGCTAAATAAGAACTATCTGAGCTACGTAAAAAGCCAAAACCATCTTGTAAAATTTCTAAAACACCAGCACCGAAAATATCAGCACCACTTTTAGCATGGGCTTTTAATATTGCGAAGATAATATCTTGTTTTCTTAGGCGGGCTAAATTTTCTAGCCCCATTGAACTTCCAAGCTCAACAAGCTTAGATACGGGAGTATTTTTTAATTCGGTTAGATTCATAATTCTTTTTGATGTTTAGAGGTAAATGGATCGATAGGGTGATTTAGGGATTGTTCACATTTTGAGCGTAAAGGTAGCATTAATAATTGAGACTGTCCAGAATGAAGATCAGTTAGGTTAACTTTACCTTCATTCTGGACGAAATATTTAAACGTTTGCGTCTAAAAATTCCGTAAGTTGTGATTTAGAAAGCGCACCCACTTTAGTCGCAGCGACTTTTCCATCTTTAAATAATAATAAAGTTGGAATACCACGAATACCAAATTTTGGTGGTGTTTCATTATTTTGGTCAATATTTAATTTACCAATTGTGACTTTACCTTCATATTCTACAGCGACTTCGCTCAGAATTGGAGCAATCATTTTACAAGGACCACACCATTCAGCCCAAAAATCAACTAACACAGGACCAGATGCATTAACTACATCAGCTTCGAAAGTTGCATCACTTAAAGTTACGATATTTTCGCTCATTTTTCTCTCCAGAAAAGATTTACTAGTAAAAAGTTACTATAACATGCTCTCTAGTAAAAACTATTTTTGATATTTGAATCGATCTCAATATTTATTGCAAGTATAAACTGCTATGCTCTGCAAATGAATAAAACACACCTAACTCAAACAAAATTTTCAGACTTGCCTCTAGAGCCAAGTCTACTTTCAGGTTTAACCGCGATCGGTTTTGAATACTGTACACCTATTCAAGCGCTGTCACTGCCAATTACCCTACTGGGTAAAGATATTGCAGGGCAAGCTCAAACAGGCACAGGCAAGACATTAGCGTTTTTACCTGCCGTATTCAATCACCTATTAATTAACAAAGTACCTGAAAATCGCCGTAAGAACCAACCTAGGGCTATTATTTTAGCACCTACGCGTGAACTTGCGATTCAAATCCATAAAGATGCTATTGCACTTTCAAAATCAACATCTTTGCACCTTGGTTTAGCATATGGGGGCGAAAAGGTTGAAATTCAACAAAATAAATTAGAAAAAGGTGTTGATATATTAATTGGTACCACGGGTCGCATTATTGACTTCGTTAAACAAGGTGTCATTAATCTAGATTCAATACAAAGTGTTGTCTTAGATGAGGCTGATCGGATGTTCGATTTAGGCTTTATTAAAGACATTCGTTATTTATTCCGCCGCATGCCCGCCGCTGACCAACGCTTAAATCTATTATTCTCTGCAACCTTGTCACATAAAGTACAAGAACTTGCCTTTGAACATATGAATAGCCCTGAGCATGTGCAAATCGAACCAGAAGTAATGACTTCTGCAAATATTTCCGAAGAATTATTTTACCCATCAAACGAAGATAAAATGTTGTTATTACTTAGTTTGATGGAAGATGAATGGCCAGAAAAAGCCATTGTATTTGCTAATACCAAACATGCTTGTGAAAAAGTATGGGGTTATTTAGCAGGTGACGGTCATCGTGCTGGATTATTAACAGGTGACGTCCCACAGAAAAAACGTGAACAGATTCTACAACTATTTACGCAAGGCGAAATAGATATTTTAATCGCAACAGATGTTGCTGCTCGTGGATTACATATTCCAAAAGTATCACATGTCTTTAACTTTGACTTACCAGACGACTGCGAAGATTATGTACACCGTATTGGTCGTACAGGCCGTGCAGGTGAAACTGGTTTAGCAATTAGTTTAGCTTGTGAGAAATATGTGTTTAACTTACCTGCTATTGAAGAGTATATTAAGCATAATATTCCGGTTAGTGAATACGATAAAGATTCTTTATTAGATTCTTTACCTGTAATGAAAGTGACTAAATATAAAGTTCATCCAAATAATCGTAAAGACAATCACCGTAGGCCACATAAAAGATAATATGACAGCAGCGCATTATACCATTATAGATTTAGGCTCTAATAGCTTTCACATGCTCACAGTCACAAAGCAAGGTAATGGTTTTAATGTTGTTTCAAAGCATAAGCAAAAAGTCCGCTTAGCCGCTGGGTTAAATGGACAAAACCAACTGGATCTAGAAACAATGGAAAAAGGTTGGTCTTGTCTTCGTCACTTCAGAAAACTGTTGGATCACATCCAACCTATTTCAATTCTCATTACAGCAACAGCAGCGCTGCGTATCGCAACGAATAGCCAGCAATTTTTAACAACTGCAGAAGATATTTTACAACAACCAGTTAACCTCATCTCTGGCATTCAAGAAGCTAAAACTATTTTTAAAGGTGTCTCGTTTACAGAAAACACCAACAAAGAATTATTAGTGTTAGATATTGGAGGCGCAAGTACTGAGCTCATCTTAGGGCAATGTAATGATGTGCATGTTGCGAACAGCTTAGATATTGGTTGTGTGACTTGGTTGAGTCATTATTTTGCAGATAACTTACTCAACGAGTACAACTTTAATAATGCCATCAATGCTGCACGCCAAGTTATATCTAAAGTGAAAGAACAATATACAAAGTACCAGTGGGAATTGACCTTAGGCGCTTCAGGAACCATTCAAGCAGTTAATGAAGTCAATCAAGTACAAAAACTAACTGATGATCTATCTTATGAGTTATTACAAAAAATAAAGCAACAATGTATAGACTGTCAAACCATGGGTGCATTGCAAATTGTAGGTTTAGAAGAATCTAGAACACCTGTCTTTGCAAGTGGGCTTGCTATATTAATTGCACTTTTTGAATCATTAGATATTAAATCAATGCAACGCTCCCGTGGAGCACTTCGAGAAGGTTTAATAAGTATGATGTTTAATGATCAAATGAACTTTCAATAACACGCTTACTACTCGTTATAATCTATAAAATCACCAACAACAATGCGACCAAAGCCGGTAAACCTTGCACTAAAAGAATCGATTTTTTAGCTGTAACCCCTCCGTATAAAGCAGCAACCAGTACACAGAGTAGAAAGAATATTTGAACTTGAACACCAATACTTGGCTCAGGATGAACTAATCCCCAAATTAACCCAGCCCCAAGAAAACCATTATATAATCCTAAATTTGCAGCGACAATTTTAGAGTTTTCAGCATCTTCTTTAGACATTCCGAAGACTTTTAAAGCCCGAGGCTTTGTCCAAAAAACCATTTCCAGGATTAAAATATATAGGTGCTCTAGTGCGACTAAGGCGACAAAAACAAAAGCTAAATAAGTCATATTTATCCCGTTTAATAATGTATATTTGATGCGCAGTATATGCGCCAATTGACTATCATACTCTCATTCACTATAAATAGCGTGTTCAAACCCGAGCATAAAATGAATATGGTTTAATTCTATTTATCATTTACCACGATTTTAACCAATATATATGCGACATTGTCATTTCAAAAAAATATTTACGTTAAATTTACATTTTTAACTATTCATTACATTTTACTAACAAATCGCACTTTATTGGTGCATAAAAATAATCTAGCAAATACAACCCCACTTACTTATCAATCACTTACACGTTGGTATGATTTTTGTATTTGAGTTAATATTCATTTAATTATTGATAGAGTAATAAATGCAGAATATTATCGCTTTTCCCATACAAAAATTAATCAATTATGCAGGTTTTAGAGTTATTATTAGCGCTTATATTTGTCTTCTTTTACTAACGCTTTTAACGCATTTCACCAGTATCTATTTTAGCGGTCAAATTTCTAGGCATGCATTATCTATAGAACTTTTATTATTACTGTATTTGTCTATTTCTTTAATTTTTATCTTTATTAATGAATTTAAATCGTTTAATCATATATTTATTTCTTTAAATGCAGAGGATTTCGATTATAGAAAACTAAAGACTAAGAACCTTATTTCAAGCGACTCACTTGATCAACTAATGTCATCATATCGAGAGTTAGGCAGAGTAAATGACAAAAACAAAGATCGACTCAAAGAAGTTTCTTATTCTGCAATTCAAGTGATTGACACAGCACATGCAGTCACTAAAAATGTTGAAAAGCAATCTGATGCAACTAATGCAACAGCCGCAGCGATTACTGAAATGAGTGTTGCATTAAATGAGGTAAATACACGTATTGTTGATGTACATGATTCATCGGAGTATGCCTTTACAATTGCAGAAAAAGGCCGTGATTCGATCGCAAATCTAAAATCATCTTTGGAACATGTTGCATTTGAGGGCAATACGACAGCAACTGATATTAAATTTTTAATGACACTTGCACATTCAGTTTCTGAAATATCGCAATCGATTCAAGGAATTGCTGATCAAACAAATCTATTAGCCTTAAATGCGTCCATTGAGGCAGCTAGAGCAGGCGAACATGGTAGAGGTTTTGCAGTGGTAGCCGATGAAGTAAGATCACTTGCTAATCGCTCTTACACTGCTGCAGATGATATTGTAAAAAATGTTAGCTCAGTGATAGAGCAAGGAAATAAAATTAGTAAAAGTATGGCTAAAGTTGTCGAACACTCCAATCAATCTGAGCAAAGAGCCGATATAGTAGACCAATCATTACAAGAAATAGAAAAAGCTAATTTTGAAGTCAGGGAAAAAATGAAAACAGTATCAAGTAATGCAGAACAGCAGGCTTTAGCAATTAATGAGATAGCTAAACATATAGAGCTTGTTGTGCAAGGAGCAAGGGATAATGCAGATGTTGCCAAACAAGCAGAAACCGTTGCAATACACTTAAAATCACTAACACAAATTGTAAAATAAGGAGTGCATATGATTTTCATCGTAATTTTGTTGCTATCAACGTCACTCTTAGTATTTTTACACCATTATAAAACTCACAGCCAGAAAATATTACAACGACAAGGTTTAGTTAATATCTCAAATTTTAAGTCGTTGATTACCTATATTCAGAGTCATCGAGGTTTAAGTTCCGCATGGTTGAATGGGGATGACAGCAAAAAAGGTCCTTTATTTAATTTAGAAAAAAAAATACAAGATCAAATAAAATCGATCGAGCAAGAAACCAATATAATTAAAAACGAACGTTGGATTTCATTTTCAGACCATTGGGGACGCTTAAATAACACTGAAAGCAATCGTGAAGCTGAAAATAATTTCACACAACATACTTTAATAGTAGCGAACTTGTTGTATTTATTAGAAGACGAAGCTGAACGAAGCCATTTAAATGCAGTATTCTTACCCATGTTTCCAAACATAGGTTTTGTATGGCGTGAGTTAATGGTAACCACAGAAATGATTGGCCAATCAAGAGCCATTGGAACAGCGATAGCAACCACTAAAGAATGCACGAGTGTGCATAAAATTCGGCTATCTTTTCTACAGCTAAATATGCAAAAAACACTCAATGAAACATTACCAAAATTATCCGTCCTTGATGGTTTCAGTGTGCAACATAATGCTTTGTTAAACATCGCTAAATCAAATATAAAATTTTTAAATAAGGTGATTGAAACAGATTTAATTGGGCCAGGTAAAGTATGTATTAATCAAGATGAGTATTTTGCTTTAGCAACAGACTGTATTGCTGCTTTGAACAATATTTTTGACCATCAGATAGAACAGATAGCCAAAGCAATATAAAAATAATAGCGATTTTACTTCTATGTAAATCAACTAATACCAGCGATCTAGAGAAATGAGTGGTATTACTAATGGTATTACTTTAGAGCGTGGATGTCACTAGACATTAGAAGACACTAGGAGACTGTAAAACTAGAAAAATATGTATCTTATTGATTTTAAGTAGGTAATGTAGACGTTAGGAGACTTTAAAAGACTTGAAAAAAGATGGAGTGGTGCTGATAGGCGGATTCGAACCGCCGACCTCACCCTTACCAAGGGTGTGCTCTACCGAACTGAGCCATATCAGCAAATGGGGATCTGATAATGTCCTACTCTCACATGGGGAGACCCCACACTACCATCGGCGCAACTGCGTTTCACTTCTGAGTTCGGCATGGGATCAGGTGGTACCACAGTGCTATTATTATCAGAAAAAATCTTATATTTATAGCTATA
>JAOFNL010000026.1 GCA_028041985.1 Psychromonas sp.
AATTATCTCCTCAACCAAGAGTGGGTTTCTTTTAATTTTGAGCAAGGAAAAACTTCCTTGTTCGATAAAGTTTTATGTAGAAAACCTGTCGCTCTTGCTGATGTTATAGTGTCAGAAGTAGAACGGAAAACATTCGATTGCTTTTTTTTGATAGATGCCATTCCCACAGATGATAGTTGCATTGTTTTTTGGGGGTGTGATTATATTGCTTTAAATTGTGAAAAAGAAGAAATAGAAGCAGTAATCAAGATAAGCGCTATTGGAAAGGTAGTTTACCGTCAACATCCACGAATTAATCTAAATGAAAATGCAAAGTTATGTTCATTTGTCGTTAATATTGAAGAACCTTGCCATTTTAAAAAACATGCAACACTTGCCTCTGGTGCAATTACAGCAGAATTAGGTGCAAATCACAGTGTTTTATTGTTTTTGAATCCTTCAGTAGAGATGTCTAAAACATTAGCTGGATTTTATGGTGTCCGTGGTCAAGGCGTTTTAAATGTTTTTAATTTTGAGAATATTACATTGAGTAAATTGTTATAGATATTTAAAATATGAAGCACTAATTATATTTGAGAGTTTAATGAAAAAAATAAAAATTATATATATTGTGAGTAACCTTAGAAGAACTGGGCCTGTGAATCAACTGCTCTATATACTTAGAGGTTTAGATAGGAATAAAGTAGAACCTATAGTAATTACTCTCTCTGCTGAACCTTCAGAATCTAGGATTCAAGATTATATTCATTATGGAATAAAGGTTGAATCTTTGAACTTGTCAAGATTCAAAGGTGTTTTTCTTGCGAATAAATATGTAGCCAGATGTATTGATAAATATTGCCCTGATATTATTCAAACTCAGGGAATTCGAGCTGATGCAATAATTTCAAATTTAGATTCAAATATTCCATGGGTTACTACGTCAAGGAACTTTCCTATCGAAGACTACCCATCAAAGTTTGGTTGGCTCAAAGGGACAATTATGGCTAAGAAGCATCTTAAATATTTATCTCGATGCACTAATTTAGTATCTTGTTCAAAAGCTATAGAGCTAAAATTAAAATCTGTAAATATACCGTCATTTGTCATATCTAACGGTGTAGAAGTTGATCTTGGTTTGCTTTCTGAATCAGGATTTGCAGTACAAAATAAATTGACATTCATTACTGTAGGAAGTCTTATAGAAAGAAAAAATATGTTTTTTTTAATTGATATGTTTAATAAATGTGATGGGGCAATGCCTGATTATGAGTTTTTGATTTTAGGCGATGGTCCATTACGAGGTGATCTTGAATTAAAATCTAATAAAAAAATGAAATTTTTGGGCGATGTTAATAATGTTAAAGAGTACCTTTTAAATTCCGATATTTTCTTTTCATCTTCACTATCCGAAGGGTTGCCTAATACTGTTCTAGAGGCTATTTCCTGTGGTGTTCCGGTGGTACTATCTGATATATCTCCCCATAAAGAAATTGCTTCGCAACTTAGTAATCGTTTTTATCATATTTTTTCACTAGAAGAAGGTAATGAGAAATTGGCTAATGAGCTTATAACGATAGTTGATAAATTTTCCCTGGTGGATAAACAACAACTTATTTCTGAGACTCAATCAGCGTTCAGTGCATTAGAAATGTCAGGTAAATATCAAATGCTATACGAGGGGATAACAAATGTCTGAAAGCTTTAATATATTTGAAAAAAATTTGGCTCGAGTTTTATCAAATGCTCCTTTTTTAAAAAGGATAATTAAAATTTCGTATTCTCGTATATTCTATTTTCTAAAAAAGAAAGACTATAAAGTGAAGTCGGTTTCAGATGTTTCTGTAATTCATGATGGCGAACAAGACACTTTCTTTGGGTATTATGATAAAGCACCTGATAATGGTAATGGGTTGGTTTTAGTGTATTCATCTATCCACTCAACAAAAAACGCACCTAATAATATCGAATCAATTACCTTGGATGTTTATGATATCAAGAAAAAGGATTATATTTTACCTATCAAAATAGATATAAAGTCATTTAATTGGCAACAAGGCAGTAGAGCTCATTGGTTGACTGCTGATAAGTTTGTTTATAATAACTATGATAGTAACAGTAAAAAATATCGTGCTTATGTTTACTCAGTCGAACTCAGTAAAATTGTTTCTATTTTAGATAAACCGGTCCAAGACTCTTTTTGTGATAACTACATGTTGTCTATTTGCTATGAAACTTTAGCAATTCTCAGGCCTGATTATGGGTACTTTTCAGAAAAAAACATTTCATTACCTCTTTATAGTGATGTAGGCATATGGAAATGTGATTATATATCTTCAAAATGTGAGTTGTTGTTTTCAGTTGAAGATGTTATTCACTTTTGCTTTGATAATGTTAATGAAAATCACATGAAATTTAAACATAAATTAAATCATGTTATGATTTCGCCTAATGGTAAGTTTTTTATATTTATGCATCGATATTATAATAAATCGGGAAAGAGATTCGATCGACTTATTCTTGCAAATGTAGATGGGGAATTGCTCCGAGTCCTTTGTGATGATGGAATGGTAAGTCACTGTTTTTGGTACGATGATGATACAATTCTTGGTTATTTACGTGGGCCGAATGGAGTTGATGCATATTGGCTAATTAATATTAAAAATTCAGAACATTCAGTGTTTAATAATGGTGTTTTTGATGGAATAGGTGATGGGCATCCATCTATCAATGGATTATCCATAATTACTGATACCTATCCTGATAAAGCTAGAATGCAGTCGTTGTATTTAACTAAAAAAGGGTTGTCTAAATATATTAAGTTAGGTGAGTTCTTCCATGGTTTTGACTTTGGGGGTGAAACCCGTTGCGATTTACACCCTAGATTCTCTAAGGATGGAAGTTTGGTGTTTTTTGATTCGATATATTCTGGGCGTAGAAATTTATGTTACCTAGACATAAAATCTTGTGAGGAGGACTTATTTTTTTATGAGAAATAAAGTAGCTGTCGCTATGTCTGTTTATAAGGCAGACTCTCCTATATACTTAAAAGAAGCTTTAGAAAGCATTTATAATCAATTAAATGTCAGTGTCTTTGTTTTTCTGCAAGTAGATGGAAATATACCAAAAAGCCTAAAAAGTGTAATAGAATTTTATGATCAACGTTCCGATTTTTTACTTGAGTATTACCCTGACAATAAAGGGTTAGCTTTCCAGTTAAATAGAGCTATAGCGCGGATAGGACAAAGCGGGGGATTTAAATTTATAGCTAGGATGGATGCTGACGATATTTCTCTTCCTAGTCGTTTTGAAAGGCAAATATGTTTCTTTGATGGTAATCCGGAGATTGCTGTTGTTGGTACTTCAGTTATAGAATTTTTTGATGACGGTCGTCGTTTTTCTAAAGTAATGATGCCTAATCATTCCGATTTGGTTAGTCATTTGATACGGCGTTGCCCCTTCAATCACCCTACTGTAATGTTTAATATGGACGTTATTTTACTGAAAGACGTTAACTACGATGAAAGTTTGATGAATACTCAAGATTATTATCTCTGGGTTGACTTGGTATGCAAAAAATATATTTTTTCTAATATTAATGAACCTCTTCTTGAATTTAGAGTTGATAGTGACTTTCACTCCAGACGAGGTATGAAAAAAGCTATAAATGATTTTAAATCACGTTTTTATGCTATGAGAAAGCTTAAAGCGTTCACTGTTAGTAATGTTATCCATTCTTTTTTATTGTTCTTTTTAAGGTTAAGTCCACCTTATATTAAAGAATATGCTTATAAGAATTTCAGATGATTAATACGTAAGTTAATTTACATACATCTAATTCTTTATTTAAGAGTCCGCAAATTCAACTTATATATTAAGAAAATCAAATATATTTTTTAATATTAAATATATATTTATTGAAAATAAACAATCAAAGGAAATAAATAATGTTTTTAATCGCAGGGCCGTGTGTAATCGAATCAGAAAATTTGGTTATGGATACATTCGGACGTTTACAAGAGCTCACAAATAAACTTGGTATTGAATATATCGCTAAGTCTTCTTTTACAAAAGCTAACCGCTCTTCTGCTTCTGCTTTTACTGGACCAGGCATCAATGAAGGATTAAAAATTCTTCAAAAAGTGAAAGAGCAATTGGGTGTTCGTATTCTTACTGATGTGCATGATGATACACCTTTAGATGAAGTTGCTTCCGTTGTCGATGTTTTACAAACGCCAGCTTTTTTAGTCCGACAAACTGGATTTATTCAACGAGTGGCGTCTATGGGACTACCTGTTAATATCAAAAAAGGCCAATGGATGCACCCTGCTGATATGGCGCCAGTAGTTGAAAAGTGTAGAGCAGTAGGGAACAATGATATTTGGCTTTGTGACCGTGGAACAAGCTTTGGTTTTGGGCAACTTATAAACTACATGCCTGGTTTAACCATAATGAAAGAAACTGGATGTAAAGTTGTTATGGATGCAACCCACAGCGTACAAATGCCAGGGGCTTTAAATGGTTCAACGGGAGGGAATCGTTTTCATGTGCCAGCCATTGCTCGTGCTGCTGTTGCGGTAGGTATCGACGGCTTATTCATGGAGACTCATCCAGATCCTAATAATGCATTATGTGATGGCCCTAATATGCTAGCCCTAGAGCACATGGAGGAAATGTTAGAAACGTTATTAGAAATTGATGAGGTTGTACATAGAAGAGCATTTATTGAAACAAAGTTTAGCTGATTATTATGAATAAAACTCAAAAAAGCTAGATATAAAAATGGTATTATTTGACGTCGATGGTGTAATGACTGATGGTTCCATCTATATGTCAGAGCAAGGTGAGTACCTTAAAGTATTTAATGTTAAAGATGGTATTGCTATTGAACTGTTGCGAAGTCATGGTTTTTTAACAGGACTTATTTCAGGTAAAGTTAGCGCTGCTCTTACATTACGTTGTGAGCAGTTAGGTTTTGATAAAATCATTACAGGTTGTAAAAACAAGCTCCCAAAATTGAAAGATATTTGTGGTGATGACGTACTTGATTTACCTATATTTCAATACATAGGATTAAGTGTTGCGCCTGCTGATGCACACGCTTTAGTTCCTCATAATGCTGACTGGATAACACAATCAGTTGGAGGAAGGGGGATGGTTCGTGAGTTTGTAGATAAACTTCTTTGTGTGCAAAAAAATATTTTATTAGCAGAGGTTTATATGCCTCTTATGAATAAAATCATTGAGGACGATGTCAGAGGAATTGAGCAATAATGAATGATCCTACTAATCTAAAAGTTGTCATACCTGCTCGATATGGGGCATCTCGTTTACCTGGTAAACCATTATTATTAATCTGTGATAAACCAATTTTCTGGCATGTTGCACAACGATGTATTGAAGCTGGAATAAGTATAAGTGATATAATAATAGCGACAGATGATCTGCGAATTTTTGACGAAGCCAATAGGTTAAAGCTCCCTGTTTTGATGACATCGAGAGAGCATCAAAGTGGAACAGATAGAATTAGTGAAGTCACTAGCAAGTTGAATTGGTCATTAGATACAACAGTGCTTAATGTTCAAGGGGATGAGCCTTTAATTCCCTCAGAACTGATAAAATCTTTAGTAAGTTACTTTAAAAAACATCCTACTTATTCAATAGCAACTGCTGTTACTCCTATTACAAAATATGAAGATTTTGCTAATCCTAATGTTGTAAAGGCTATTTTAGGTTCACAAGGAAGAGCACTATATTTCACTCGTTCAGCTTCACCTTTTAACCGTGATAATCCCAATGACACATTACTTGCTTATAGGCATATCGGGATTTATGCCTATACCGTTGAGTCTCTAAATTTGTTTTGCTCTTATCCTGAAGCTCCTTTAGAAAGTTATGAGAAACTTGAGCAACTTCGAGCTTTAAGTCATGGGTTAACTATAGGTGCCTGCTTATTTGAGCAGCAACTTCCTCATGGTGTAGATACACTTAACGATTACGAAATAATTAAAAAAATAATGGAAAATAATAATGCGAACGATTGAAATAGCTAAAGAAGTAATCCAAACAGAGATTGATGGATTAAACTTTATGTCGTCACGTATTGACGTTGAGTTTAACCAAGCTGTAGATGCAATTGTTTCTACTAAAGGACGAACGATTATTTGCGGTATGGGGAAGTCAGGTTTAATTGGGAAGAAAATAGTTGCTTCTCTCGCCAGTACTGGAACGCCAAGTTTTTTTATGCATCCTGGTGAGGCTTTTCATGGTGATTTAGGAATGGTCAAACCTGAGGATGTATTTATTGCAATTTCAAACTCTGGAGAAACCGATGAAGTACTTAAATTGTTACCGTTTCTTCGTGATAATGGCAATCACGTAATTGCAATTACTGGAAATGGAAAATCAACATTAGCTACAAATGCCCATTGTCATCTTGATATAGCAGTTCCAAAAGAAGCGTGTTTGCTTCAATTAGCCCCAACAAGTTCTACAACTGCAACTTTAGTTATGGGGGATGCTCTTACTGTTGCTTTAATGGAAGTCAGGGGATTCAAATCTGAAAATTTTGCACGCTTTCATCCAGGTGGAAATTTAGGGCGTCGTTTATTAAGTAAAGTTAAAGATGAAATGGTAGCTGAAAACTTACCTGTAGTTCTATCTGATGATTCCTTATTGAACGTAATAAATACTATTTCTAGTGGTAAATTAGGGATAACACTTGTTAAAAATAATATGCTTATTGATGCAATTATTACTGATGGAGATTTAAGACGAGCAATGGAAAAATATGGTAAGAATGTATTTGATTTAAAGGCTTCTGATATTGCGACTATAAATCCGCTTAGTACAAACCCTAATAGCAGCTATCAAGTTGCTTTTGAATTAATGCATGAAAAAGGCATTAGTTCATTGGTTGTAAAAGAAGGTGAAAATATAGTCGGTGTTTTAAAAGTTTAAAAAATGAAGCATAAGTATTGAAGTGCTAGAGTCTGTTCTGGAAATATCTAGGAACTTAATTTATGTTATATGGCAGTATTGTATTATTTACTATATAGAGATAAAAATGAAATACTTAGTCACCGGCGTAGCTGGTTTTATTGGTTCATGCGTCGTTGAAAGGCTTTGTGAACAAGGGCATGACGTTGTCGGCATTGATAATATCAATGATTATTACGACGTTAATTTAAAAGATGCGCGTTTAAAACGTGCAGAGCATGACAATTTTACGTTTATTAAAATAGATTTGGCTGATCGTGAATTAATGGCCGCTTTATTTGTTGAGCATCAGTTTGATCGTGTTATTCATTTAGCAGCCCAAGCTGGCGTTCGTTATTCTATTGAAAATCCAATGGCTTATGCGGATTCTAATTTAGTTGGGCATTTAAATATTCTAGAAGGATGTCGCAATACTAAAGTGAAGCATTTAGTGTATGCATCATCGAGTTCAGTTTATGGTTTAAATAATAAAGTACCATTCGCTACATCTGATTCAGTTGATCATCCCATCTCTTTATATGCTGCCACTAAAAAATCTAATGAGTTAATGGCGCATTCGTATTCACACCTTTATGACATGCCTACAACGGGTTTACGTTTCTTCACGGTTTACGGTCCTTGGGGACGCCCTGATATGGCGCCTTATATCTTTACTAAAAAGATATTAGCAGGTGAAACGATTGATATTAATAATAACGGCGATATGTGGCGTGACTTTACCTACATCGATGATATTGTAGAAGGGGTTATCCGAGTGACTGATCTTGTGCCTGTCCGTGATGAACAATGGACTGTTGAAGCTGGTACGCCTGCTTCAAGTTCAGCGCCTTACAGCGTTTATAACATTGGTCATGGTAGTCCCATTAACCTAATGAAATTCATTGAAGCGATTGAATCTGAGTTAGGCATCGAAGCGAAGAAAAACTTCCGAGGTATGCAAGCGGGTGATGTTTATCAAACTTATGCTGATACACAAGATTTGTTTGATGCTGTTGGCTATAAGCCTGAAGTGGGTGTTGCTGAAGGTGTCGCTAAATTAGTATCATGGTATAAAGAATTTTATAATAAATAAATTTCATGTAGTAATAGGATAAAGTATGAAAATAGCTATCGCGGGTACAGGTTACGTAGGTCTTTCAAATGCTATGTTGCTAGCGCAACACAATGAAGTGATCGCTGTTGATATTATTGCAGAGAAAATAGAACTGCTAAATAATAAAAAATCGCCTATTGCAGATGTGGAAATTGAAGATTTTTTAATTAATAAAACGTTAAACTTCACTGCGACGCTTGATAAGCAATTGGCTTATCAAGGTGCTGACTATGTGATTATTGCGACGCCGACGGATTATGATGTAGAAACTAATTACTTTAATACATCTTCAGTCGAAGCGGTGATTAAAGATGTGTTAGCGTTTAACCCGAATGCGGTGATGGTGATCAAGTCAACGGTGCCAGTGGGTTATACACAACGTATAAAAGAAGAGTTAGGTTGTGAAAATTTATTATTTTCACCTGAATTTTTACGTGAAGGGCGTGCTTTATACGATAATTTAAATCCTTCTCGTATTATTGTGGGTGAGCAAAGTGAACGTGCAACTATATTTGCTAATTTGCTTGTACAAGGAGCAGCGAAAGAGAATATTGAAGTGCTGTTTACTGATTCAACCGAAGCAGAAGCGGTTAAATTATTCTCAAATACTTACCTTGCTATGCGAGTTGCCTATTTTAATGAGTTAGATACTTATGCTGAATCACATGGTTTAAATGCCCGTCAAATCATTGAAGGTGTGGGTTTAGACCCTCGTATTGGTAATCACTATAATAACCCTTCATTTGGTTACGGTGGTTATTGTTTACCTAAAGATACTAAGCAACTTCGTGCCAACTATGCCGATGTGCCTAATAGTATTATTGGTGCGATTGTGGACTCCAACACTACGCGTAAAGATTTTATCGCAGATTCTATTATCAAGCGTAATCCGAAACGTGTTGGTATTTATCGTTTAATTATGAAATCTGGATCTGATAATTTTAGAGCGTCTTCAATTCAAGGCATTATGAAGCGTCTTAAAGCCAAAGGTATTGAAGTAATTATTTTTGAGCCTGTATTTAAAGAAACAGAGTTCTTTAATTCTAAAGTGTTTACTGATTTAGCTGAATTTAAAAAAGCTTCTGACGTGATTGTATCTAACCGCATGGCTGATGAACTAGCGGATGTTGCTGAAAAAGTGTATACGCGTGATTTATTTGGCGCTGATTAATATTTCTAACTCCTCTAAATTCACAATAAAAATTGTAGTAATAAAGTCATTGTGAGTTTGGGGGGATTTAAATTCCTTCATTTAACTCTTCTTAAATTATTATTTGAATTTAGTCATTCCCTTTTTTATATAATCTTCTACTCTTAAATTAATTAGAAAAAATGCTTGTTATTTCTTGGGCTAGGTCACAGAATACTTGTGAGCAATGCCTCATTAATGTTTTTATATTAAATTTATAATAAACGTGAATTATTTATTTAAATAAAGTCAGTTCCGTTGCTTTTTTGTTATTGTTTTTTTGTTCTTGTTAAAGTAGGGCGCTATAATAAATTGTCATTCTTTGTGACAATATTTTTCCCTTAAGTATAGAGATATTATTATTAATACTTTCATCGATTTATCACTTATTTTTTCGTTTGCTTTATCCATGCTTTATTTATTACGGAAGGTGGCTAGGCATCCTTCAATAGGGTTGGTTGATAAACCAAATGCTCGCAAACTACATGAAGGCACGGTTCCTTTAGTCGGTGGGATCTCTATTTGTTTATCAATTCTCTATTTTCTTTATAGCAATCCCAATTTTCTTCCTCATTCAGGGTTGTATTCTTTTAGTATTGTCATTCTTGTCGCTATTGGCGCATTGGATGATAAGTATGATATTAGTTTCAAATTTCGCATGGGAGTTCAAGCTGGTTTAGCTATCATTATGATGAATTTTGCAAATGTCCAGTTAGCGACTTTAGGTGATATGTTTGGTTTTGGTGATGTTTTATTACCTACTTTTATCGGTCAAGTTATTACTGTTTTTGCTGTGTTAGGTGCTATCAATGCGTTTAACATGGTCGATGGAATTGACGGGTTATTAGGTGGTTTGGCTTCAGTAACTTTTGCTGCGTTAGGTATACTTTTTGCGATGCATGGAATGGTTAATTTCGCTTATTTATGTGTTGTGTTTATTGTTGTGATGTCACCTTATATTTTGTTTAATTTAGGTTTCTTTGGTCGTACCCGTAAAGTGTTTATGGGAGATGCGGGTAGTATGTTAATTGGTTTTACCGTTATATTTCTATTGCTTGTTGGCACACAGATTAAACCTAATGGTTCAGAAGTACTTCGCTCTGTGACTGCTTTATGGTTGATTGCGGTTCCGTTAATGGATATGACGGCTATTATGTATCGACGTTGTCGTCGAGGTGATAGTCCTTTCAAACCAGACCGAGAGCATTTACATCATATATTCCAACGTATAGGGCTAACCCCTACACAGACTTTGCTTACAATCTGTAGTATTGCATTTTTATTTGCTGCTATTGGTATTACAGGAGAAATATTGGAAGTACCTGAAGCAATCATGTTCTATTCTTTTATCGCTGTTTTTGCTGTTTATGCGGCACTTTTAAGTAATATATGGGCTGTTTCAAAGCGAATTCGTTGTCTTAGACGTTTATATCGCTTGAGAAAACATGTTTGTAATAAAATAGCTTAATTAGCTTACCCACAATCGATTATATTTATTATCACTACCTATGGGCGGTCATTCTTTGGCCTAATTAAGGAAGAGGATGAAAATACTGCATCACGGCGCCGTAAATGGGGTTACTGGGTCTTGCCATCAACTTATTATTGATAATGATAATAGCGTTTTAATTGATTGTGGTTTATTCCAAGGGGCTGAGACTTCTGGGCGCGATGAAAACGACTTACTCTCCATTGAGTTTGATATAACCACTGTTAGAGCGTTATTAGTAACGCATTGCCATATTGACCATGTTGGTCGACTTCCATATTTATTAGCTGCTGGTTTTACTGGACCTATTATTGCCACTGAAGCGACTGCTGCTTTATTACCGATGGTGATTGAGGATGCTTTAAAAGTGGGCGTTACTCGTAATCAGTCGATTATTAAAGCGTGTTTACAGAGATTAAAAGCACAGTTAATTGCAGTTTCATATAAAAAGTGGTTCCCTTTAAATTTAAGTGGTAGCTCTCGACTTAATAGTAGAGTTAAAATTAAATTCCAACCCGCTGGCCATATTTTAGGATCGGCTTATATTGAAATTGATGTTAAAGGTACTGTAGATACCTTAACCCCTTCTTCTAATCAAAGCGACACCTCAGCGGGTAAAAAATCGCAGCGTATTGTTTTCTCTGGTGATCTCGGGGCAACGTATTCTCCTTTACTTGCTTCACCTAAAAGTCCTTATCGTGCGGACATAGTCGTAATTGAAAGCACTTATGGTGATAAAAACCATCAAGGTCGACGAGATCGTGCAAAAAGCTTAGAAAATGTGTTAATTAAAGCGATTTCTGATAATGGCGTGGTTATTATTCCTGCTTTTAGTATTGGGCGTACTCAAGAATTACTTTATGAATTAGAGCAGATAATATCTCGAGCTAAGTTTAAAAAGTTGGCGGATATTGAAGTGATTGTAGATTCACCGATGGCAGCTAAATTTACAAAGCACTATCAACGTTTTCAAAAACTTTGGGATGCTGAAGCGAAAAAACGTGTTAAGCAAGGCCGACAACCTTTGAATTTTGACAGCCTATATACAGTTGATACCCATCAAGAACACTTACAAGTTATTGAATACTTATCAAAACGGGATAAACCTGCAATTGTTATCGCTGCCAGTGGTATGTGTACTGGTGGTCGTGTTGTTAATTATTTAAAACGGTTTATTAATGATAGAAGGGCAGATGTGTTATTTGTTGGCTATCAAGCTCAAGGAACGCTCGGCAGACAGATTCAGCAATATGGACCTCAAGGAGGTTATGTTTTTGTTGATGGAGAAAAGCTCACGGTCAAGGCAGGTGTACATACTATTTCAGGTTATTCAGCACATGCGGATCAAGCGAACTTGGTGAATTTTATAAAACGAATTCGTTATCAACCTAAGAAAGTGATTATCGTTCATGGTGATGATGAAGCGAAACAAACCTTAGCTGCTAAATTAAAGGAGATAGGTGTTACACCTGTGATCGGAAAAGGTTAGCCAATCTGCTGAGGCGAGGCTTTTAAGCCTCCTTTGAATAAGCCGGCTGAATCCTGCGCCCCATGGTAATAATGAAAGTTTTGGGCGAGGCTTTTAAGCCTCTTTTAAATAAGCAAGATGAATCCTGCGCCCCGTGGGCATAATGAAAGTTTTGGGGCGAGGCTTTTAAGCCTCCTTTGAATAACTAAAAAGAGTCCTGCCCACTAGTGAAATTACTACTAAAAACGAAGTGTTTTTTGTTAATTAACACTTATGGAGTACTTGATTTTTCACGGTACAAAGATATAAGAATGTCTTTAATGAAAAGAATGTTTAGAGGAATGCATTTTTAATATGACGATGAGCCCCTATTTTTAGTGTGTTAATGGTGAGGCTTTACTGACTAAAGTAACTTTGTTTGAAATTTATCAATAAGAATCACTCTTTTTACGCATAATCAGGTTACAAAAGAGAGAAAAATCCTTATACTGACGTGCTTCAATTTTAGGTGGCGACATTGACTTTAAGTTAAAAGCTGTCTTTCACCTACTAAGTAATCATTATTATCAATGACTGCTTTACCTCCCAGCAACTAATGCTAGGAATGGTATTATTAATTTTAACAGTGGATACAAAGAGTTATGACAACAGTAAATTCTGAAAACAGCAAAAGCTCATTAGATGGGTTAAAATGGACTATCACCGTTTTATTATTAGCAACAGTGATTGTTGGTAATTATTTATATGGTGAAGAAACACATGTCGTAGCGCGAGTTGCAATACTTTTAGTATTAGCTGCTTTAGCGGTTCTCTCTGCTGCATTTACTGAAAAAGGCAAAACGTTTATTGCTTTTGCTAAAGATGCGCGTCTTGAGGTACGTAAAGTTGTTTGGCCTACACGTCAAGAAACAGTACAAACTACCTTAATTATCTTAGCCGTATCAACACTTGTTGGTCTAGTGTTATGGGGTCTTGATGGTATTTTTGTTCGCATCGTTGCATTTATCACCTCTATTTAAGGGTTTATTATGACAGAAGAAGTTCAAAAAATGAGATGGTATGTAGTTCAAGCCTTTTCTGGTTATGAAGGTCGTGTACAAAAGACTTTAATAGAGCATATTCGTTTAAATGAAATGGAATCTTATTTTGGTCAAATTCTAGTGCCAACTGAAGAAGTTGTTGAAATGCGCGCTGGTCAAAAACGTAAAAGTGAACGTAAGTTCTTCCCTGGTTACGTGTTAGTTGAAATGGCGATGAACGATGATAGCTGGCATTTAGTGAAAAGTATTGATCGTGTTATGGGTTTTATTGGCGGTACTGCAGAGCGTCCTGCACCTATCTCTAAAAAAGAAGTTGATAACATCCTTAATCGTTTACAAGAGTCTCATGATACGCCACGTCCACGTACTTTATTTTCTCCAGGTGAAGTCGTTCGTGTTAATGACGGCCCATTTGCAGATTTTTCTGGTACGGTTGAAGAGGTTGATTATGATAAAAGCCGCTTAAAAGTATCGGTATCTATTTTTGGTCGTGCTACTCCTGTTGATCTTGAGTTCTCTCAAGTTGAGAAAGACTAATAAAGTAATAGTTTAAGACCTATTGTGAATCATTGTAAAAGCCAATAAGTTAATTCTTATTGGCTTTTTCTGTTTTTGTCGTAAGCGTTTTAAAACAAAGCAGGATGAATCCTGCGCCCCATGAAAATTTTAGGGCGTGGCTTTTAAGCCACTTGGTACATTGATGAACAATGAGGTTTATTTTTGTGGCAATCTCATCAAAAAGAAGCTGGATGAATCCTGCGCCCCATGAAAATTTTGGGGCGTGGCTTTTAAGCCACTTGGTACAGTCATGAACAATGAGGTTTATTTTTGTGGCAATCTCATCAAAAAGAAGCAGGATGAATCAAGCGCCCCATGAAAATTTTGGGGCGTGGTTTTTAAGTCACTTGGTGTGCTGATGAGCAATGAGGTTAATTTTTGTGGCAATCTCATCAAAAAGAAGCAGGATGAATCTTGCGCCCTATGAAAGTTTTTGGGGCGTGGCTTTTAAGCCACTTGGTGCGCTGATGAGCAATGAGGTTTATTTCTGTGGCAATCTCATCAAAAAGAAGCAGGATGAATCTTGCGCCCTATGAAAGTTTTTGGGGCGTGGCTTTTAAGCCACTTGGTGTGCTGATGAGCAATGAGGTTAATTTTTGTGGCAATCTCATCAAAAAGAAGCAGAATGAATTCTGCGCCCCATGAAATTTATTGGGGCGTGGCTTTTAAGGCACCTGAATATAATAGTAGGAAGCTCGTACCTTAATGGCTTAGGGAATTATGAACAACTGTTTCAGACTCTTCGAGCCGCTATGTGGAAGGCTAGTATTTTCTCGTTCAAAAAAACAACAAAATAACTTGTTAATTTGCTTCTGTTATAGGTATAATTCGCCGCCCATTTGTTTGTGACGTTAATTTAATTGATGTGACAGTAGAAGGGTCTCAGTGTGCTTCATTATGGTAAGCACCTACATATTAATCGGGAAGCTGTTTTTATATCAGCGTTATACCCAAACAAAGGTAATATATCATGGCTAAGAAAGTAACCGCATATATCAAGCTGCAAGTTTCAGCTGGTATGGCAAACCCGTCACCACCAGTTGGTCCAGCACTTGGTCAACACGGTGTTAACATTATGGAATTCTGTAAAGCATTCAATGCAAAAACAGAATCTCAAGAAAAAGGCGCTCCAGTTCCTGTAGTAATTACAGTATATGCTGACCGTTCTTTTACATTCGAAACTAAGACTCCACCTGCATCTTACTTACTTAAGAAAGCTGCTGGCATCAAATCTGGTTCTGCTGTACCTAACAAGAACAAAGTAGGTAAAGTAACAGTTGCTCAACTTGAAGAAATCGCGAAAGCGAAAGAAGTTGATATGACGGGTGCCGATCTTGAAGCGATGGTGCGTTGTATTGCGGGTTCTGCTCGTTCTATGGGTCTGGAAGTAGAGGGTTAATACAATGGCTAAATTATCTAAACGCATGAAAGCGATCCGTGCAGAAGTTAACGGAACTAAAGAATACGAAATCAATGAAGCAGTAGCTCTTTTACAAAAGTTTGCTACAGCTAAGTTCAGCGAAAGCATTGATGTTTCAGTTAACCTAGGTGTTGATCCTCGTCGTAGTGATCAAAACGTACGTGGTGCAACTGTATTACCACATGGTACTGGACGTGAAGTTCGTGTTGCTGTATTTGCTCAAGGTGCTAATGCTGAAGCTGCTAAAGCTGCTGGTGCAGATATCGTTGGTATGGACGATCTTGCTGCTCAAGTTAAAGCGGGCGAAATGAATTTTGACGTTGTAATTGCATCACCAGACGCTATGCGTGTTGTTGGTCAATTAGGTCAAATCTTAGGTCCACGTGGCCTAATGCCAAACCCGAAAGTAGGTACTGTAACTCCTAACGTTGCTGACGCAGTTAAAAATGCTAAAGCTGGTCAGGTTCGTTACCGTAACGACAAGAATGGTATTATCCATTCTACAATCGGTAAAGCGACATTCTCTGCTGAACAGATTAAAGAAAACCTAGAAGCCCTAATCGTTGCGCTTAAAAAAGCAAAACCATCTGGCGCTAAAGGTCAATTTATCAAGAAAATTTCTCTATCTACAACTATGGGTGCTGGTGTTAAAATCGACCAAGCAACTTTAGTCACTGTGGTAGCGTAATTTTATAGTCACTTTGTGATTTATTACGAAGTAACTATACAAGGTTGTGTATTATTTGTATAATATGCGACCTTACTTTGGAGGGCCTTAGGTCTCTTCTTAGACCGCAGGTGTTAAACTTTGGTTTAACTTAATTTCCTGCGTAGACGGTACCGGACCCCAGAAAGATTATTCTACCTGGATCCGAAACCAAATAGTGCCTCATCATTAGATGGGGGTGTTTATCTAGGGTAAAACCTAGTGGAATCCAGGAGTAAAACCAAATGGCATTAAGACTCGAAGACAAACAAGCTATTGTTGCTGAAGTCAACGAAGCTGCTAAAGGCGCTCTGTCTGCTGTTGTAGCCGATTCACGCGGTGTAACAGTAGGTGCAATGACTGAACTTCGTGCAAAAGCACGTGCAAACGGTGTATTTTTACGAGTAATTCGTAATACATTAGCACGTCGTGCAGTTGAAGGTACTGACTTTGCATGTTTAACAGAGACGTTTACAGGTCCAACTATCCTTGCTTTTTCTACAGAACATCCAGGTGCAGCAGCACGTCTTTTAAAAGACTTTGCTAAAGCTAATGAGAAGTTTGAAGTTAAAGGATTAGCATTTGAGGGTGAATTCATTGAAGCCGCTCAAATCGACCGT
>JAOFNL010000027.1 GCA_028041985.1 Psychromonas sp.
AGCGCAGACGAGCCAATGTCAATCAAAACAACTAAAACATTAAGCTATGCATTCCCACGGAGACCGTGGGAACGAGGCATATCAATTCACCCCGACGAGCGAAGACGAGCCAATATCAATCAAAACAACTAAAACATTAAGCTATGTATTCCCACGGAGACCGTGGGAACGAGGCAAAAAACAGTAGGATGAATCCTACGCCCCAAAAACTAACTAAATCGCTTTTGTGCACTTCAACATATAATTCACATCAACGTTTTTAGTGATTTTAAAATCATTCGATAACGGACTGTATTCCACACCACATAAATCATCACAATGTAACTGCGTAGCATCAATCGCCGATAACAACTGAGAAGGGCGAATAAACTTCTCATATTCATGCGTGCCTTTTGGTACCCATTTCAGCACATGCTCCGCACCAACAATCATCATCAAGTAAGCTTTCCATGTTTTATTAATGGTTGAAAAATATACGGTACCGCCGGGTTTCACTAAGTCACAACAAGCTTGGATCACTGATGCAGGGTCGGGGACATGCTCTAACATTTCCATGCAAGTGACCACATCAAACTGCTCTTTATTCGCTTGGGCAAAATTCTCAGCGGTGGTCATTTCATAGCTGATGTTAGTTTGTGTTTCTAATGCATGTAAACGAGCAATTTGTAATGATGCGTGTGCCATATCGATTCCGATAACCTCTGCACCTTTAATTGCCATACTTTCTGCTAAAATACCACCGCCACAACCTACATCGACAATTTTCTTGCCAAATAAACCGTTAACTCCTTCCTCTATATAGTCGAGGCGAGTTGGATTTAATAAATGAAGCGGTTTAAAGTCACCTTCTAAATCCCACCATTGCTCAGCCATGGCAGAGAACTTTTCAATCTCTTGTTGATCGACATTACTTTCAAGTACATTTAACGTAGTGCTTTGATTATCATCGAGAGAGGATTCTACTTGATCGTTAAGTTCATGTTTTTTAGGAGAAAGCGTATTTTCAGACATTATGGCTACCCTATGATTGCCGAGAGGATTCGAGAAAATCGATTATAACGTGATAACAAACTAGGTGGGGAATTTTATTTTAGCGATTTAAGGCGTTCAAATAAAAAATTGAGCTGTACAAAAAACGCACTGTTTATTGATAAATGCCTCAAATTGCGCCATAAAACGATTCTGAGGCGATTTTGATGGTTAAAAGCCTTTTGATACAGTGCTTTTATGTTACTATCAGTGACTGCAAAAATTCAGTCTATTTCCACTAAATTAAGGATTTAAGTTTCTATGAGCGAATTTGCTTCTGACGTTTCTCCCATTAATATCGAAGATGAATTAAAAAATTCTTATCTTGAGTACGCAATGAGCGTAATCGTAGGTCGTGCCTTACCTGATGTTCGTGATGGTTTGAAACCTGTTCACCGTCGTGTTTTATTTGCGATGAATGTATTGCGTAATGACTGGAATAAACCTTATAAAAAATCAGCACGTGTTGTTGGTGATGTAATCGGTAAATATCACCCACATGGTGATACAGCGGTTTACGATACAATCGTTCGTATGGCGCAAGACTTCTCTTTACGTTATATGTTAGTTGACGGCCAAGGTAACTTTGGTTCTGTCGATGGTGATAGTGCTGCTGCGATGCGTTATACGGAAATCCGTATGCAAAAACTGGCTCATGAATTATTAGCGGATTTAGAAAAAGAAACCGTTGATTATGTGCCTAACTATGATGGTACTGAGTTCATTCCTGAAGTATTCCCAACAAAAGTACCTAACCTATTAATCAATGGTTCATCTGGTATTGCGGTTGGTATGGCAACAAACATTCCACCACATAACCTAGGTGAAGTGATCAGTGCTTGTTTAGCATTGATTAAGAATGAAGATATTACAATCAATGAATTGATTGAACATATTCCGGGGCCAGACTTTCCAACGGCAGGTATTATTAACGGTCGTAAAGGTATTATCGAGGCTTACCATACTGGACGTGGCAAAATCAAAGTACGTGCTAAAGCTGACATTGAAGTTAATGAAAAAACAGGTCGTGAAACGATCGTGGTACATGAATTACCGTACCAAGTTAACAAAGCACGCTTAATTGAGAAAATCGCGGAATTTGTTAAAGATAAAAAAATTGAAGGTATTAGCGCACTACGTGACGAGTCAGATAAAGACGGTATGCGTATGGTGGTGGAAGTTAAGCGTGGTGAAGTAGGTGAAGTAGTTTTAAATAACCTTTATGCTCAAACACAAATGCAAGTTACTTTTGGTATTAATGCCGTTGCACTTGACCATGGTCAGCCTAAATTATTCAATCTAAAAGAGATGCTTGAAGCATTTATATTACACCGCCGTGAAGTGGTGACACGTCGTACTGTATTTGAATTACGTAAAGCGCGCGATCGTGCACATATCCTTGAAGGTTTAGCTATTTCATTAGTAAATATCGAGCCAATCATTGACCTTATTCGTAAATCACCAACACCTGCCGAAGCTAAACTTGCACTGCAAGCGCGTGGATGGGAATTAGGTGATGTAGCAGCAATGTTAGAAGCAAGTGGTGTTGATGCTGCGCGCCCTGATGGTTTAGCGATTGAGTTCGGCATTCGTGATGGTCAATACTTCATGACTGAAATTCAAGCACAAGCAATTCTTGATTTACGCCTGCATAAATTAACTGGTCTTGAGCACGAGAAAATTTTAGCGGAATACAAAGAGCTATTAGAAATTATTGCGGCGTTATTATTCATTCTTGAAAGTCCTGCTCGTTTGATGGAAGTGATTGAAGAAGAGCTTGAAGAAGTTCGTGCTAACTTTGCTGACCCCCGTCGTACTGAAATCACTGAAAGTGAAGCTGATTTATGTATGGAAGATCTGATCGTTGAAGAAGATGTCGTAGTGACACTTTCTCACGAAGGTTATGTTAAGTACCAACCATTATCAGATTACGAAGCACAACGTCGTGGTGGTAAAGGTAAAACAGCCACTAAGATGAAAGATGAAGACTTCATCGAGAAACTACTTGTAGCAAGTACACATGATACGATCTTATGTTTCTCTACACGTGGTCGTCTGTACTGGCTAAAAACATTCCAACTGCCGTTAGCATCACGTCAAGCGCGTGGTCGTCCAATTGTGAATATCTTGCCGCTTGAAGAGGGCGAACGTATTACTGCTATTTTGCCAGTACGTGAATATGAAGATGATAAATATATCTTCATGGCAACGGCAAACGGTACAGTGAAGAAAACAGCCTTAAGTGCTTACAGTCGTCCTCGTTCAAGTGGTTTGATTGCGATTAACTTAACCGATGATAACGAATTAATCGGTGTTGCATTAACTGATGGTAACAGTGAAATCATGCTGTTCTCTGATGCAGGTAAAGTGGTTCGCTTTAAAGAAGCAGAAGAAACGACGGTAACTGACGAAGAAGGAAATGTGGTACTGGATGAAAACGGTAATCCTGAGATTAAATTCAAAGGTGTTCGCCCAATGGGTCGTACAGCAACCGGTGTTCGTGGTATCAAATTAAACGAAGGCGGTAAAGTGGTCTCGTTAATTGTTCCTAATGAAACAGGGCACATTTTAACCACGACTGAAAATGGTTACGGTAAACGTACACCATTGGCTGATTACTCTCCTAAGAGCCGTGCGACACAAGGTGTTATCTCTATTAAAGTCAGCGAACGTAACGGTAAAGTTGTAGGCGCGGTACAAGTTGATGATAATGATGAAATCATGTTGATCTCTAACCGTGGTACATTAGTACGTACTCCTGTTAGTGGCGTGTCAATTGTTGGTCGTAATACGCAAGGTGTTACGCTAATTAAAACACGCGAAGATGAGACTATTGTTGCGTTACAGCGTATAGAAGAGATCAAAGATGTGCCTGTCTACGAAGATGATGAAGAGACAGAAGGTCATACAGTTGTCGCAGAAACTAGCGATGCAGAAGGCCAATCTGAAGCTCCTGAAAGTGTTGATGAAAAAGAGACTGATTCACCTGAATAATGGGTGAATGTCATGATATAAGCGGCGCATTGCCGCTTATTTTGTTTTAAGCGTTACCACTATTTTGTATTAAGTTTGTTTTGAGAGAAATTACGATGACAAAAATATATAACTTTTGTGCCGGTCCTGCGATGTTACCTGAAGCTGTGATGCAGCAAGCACAAAGTGAGTTTTTAAACTGGCAAGGTTTAGGTGTTTCGGTGATGGAAGTGAGTCATCGTAGTCCTGAATATATTGCTATGGCGAAACAAGCTGAACAAGATTTACGTGAGCTAATGGCTATTCCTGATAACTACAAAGTGTTGTTTTGTCATGGCGGTGGTCGTGGTCAATTTGCTGCCGTGCCGCTTAATTTGTTAGGTGATAAATTAGATGCAGATTATATCTTAACGGGTCAATGGTCTAAATCAGCGGTAGTTGAAGCTAAGAAGCATGCCCGTATTAAAGAAACTGATATTTTACTAACGACTGAAGAGGGTAAAACGTCTGTTAAACCTTCACAAGATTGGAAGGTCAATGCAGGTGCGGCTTATGTTCATTATTGCCCTAATGAAACCATTGAAGGTATAGAAATATTTGAAACACCTGAAACAGGAGTGGTACCTTTAGTGGCGGATATGAGTTCAACGATATTATCGCGTCCGATTGATGTCGCTAAATTTGGCATTATTTACGCAGGTGCGCAAAAGAATATCGGTCCATCTGGTTTGTCGATTGTGATTGTGCGTGAAGATTTGATTGGTCATGCACGTGAGGCTATCCCATCGATTTTTGATTACCAAATTCAAACTGATTTTGATTCGATGTATAACACGCCACCAACTTATTCATGGTACTTAGCAGGTTTAGTGTTTAAGTGGTTAAAAGCGCAAGGTGGTTTAGTTGAAGTTGAAAAACGTAACATCGCTAAAGCCAACTTACTGTACAAAACTATCGATGGCTCTGCATTTTACAGTAATAATGTTGATGCAAGTGTACGTAGTCGTATGAATATTCCTTTCACATTAGCAGATGATTCTTTAAATGAGACTTTCCTAGCAGAAGCTAAAGCCGCTGGTTTATTGACCTTAAAAGGGCATAAGTTAGTGGGAGGCATGCGCGCAAGTATTTACAATGCAATGCCGATGGAAGGAGTTCAAGCCTTAGTTGAATTCATGAATGCTTTTGAGAAAAAATACGCATAGCATCTTGGTTTTTCAAAAAAAGAATAGAAAAAGTCGCAAGGATTAACATGAGCAATCAATTTTTAAACTTGGCAAATCAAGGTGTACAGAAGTTGCACCCTTACCAAGCAGGTAAACCAACGGATGAGTTAGAGCGAGAGTTAGGTATTACCAATATTGTTAAATTAGCATCAAACGAAAATCCATTAGGGTTGAGTGAATCAGTTAAAGCTGCATTGCAAAAAGAAGTAGCAGAGTTAACTCGTTACCCTGATTCAAATGGTTATTATCTTAAACAAGCATTAGCAAAAAAATATTCAGTTGAGCTTAACCAAGTGACTTTGGGTAATGGCTCAAATGATTTGTTAGAAATTATTGCGCGAGCGTTTGTTGCGCCTAGTAATGAAGTGATATTCGCTGAGCATGCTTTTGTAGTATATCCGATTGTAACGCAAGCGATTGGTGCAAAAGCGGTGGTGGTTAAAGCGAAAAATTATGGTCACGATTTAGATGCGATGGCTGAAGCAATCACAGAGAATACAAAACTTATCTTCATCGCGAATCCAAATAACCCGACGGGAACTTTTTTAGAAAAAACTGAACTTTACACTTTCTTAACGAAAGTGCCGAGTGATGTATTAGTCGTGCTAGATGAAGCTTATTTTGAATATGCTGATAACGAGCGTCGTGGTAATGCGATTGCTTGGATTGCTGAATTCCCTAATTTAATTGTTTCTCGTACTTTTTCAAAAGCTTATGGTTTAGCGGGACTACGTGTTGGTTACAGCATTTCTCACGCGGATATTGCGAATATTTTAAACCGCGTTCGTCAACCATTTAACTGTAATGCGTTAGCCTTAAAAGCCGCTGAAACTATTCTACAAGATGAAGATTATTTAGCCGCTGGTGTCGCGTTAAATAATGCCGGTATGAAGGATTTGTGTGCTTTCTTTACCAAACACAATTTAGAATATATCCCATCAATGGGTAACTTTGTGACGGTAAACGTAGGAAGCACATGTGATAAAAAAACGGGTGATGAAGTTTATCAACAATTATTACAGGAAGGGGTGATCGTTCGTCCTATTACTGGTTACGGTTTACCAAAGCATTTACGTATTAGTATTGGTACTGAAGCTGAAAACCAACGATTTAAACAAGCGCTCACTAGCGTTTTAAACTTGCAATAAGAGAAGCGAATACAATGGAACAGTTATTATTAAACCCGATTAAAAAAGTCGATGGCGAAATTAATTTACCAGGGTCAAAAAGCCTGTCTAATCGCGCATTATTGCTTGCTGCACTGGCAAAAGGCACAACAACACTTACTAACTTATTAGACAGTGATGATATTCGTCATATGTTAAATGCGTTGAAAAAATTGGGTGTTAATTACCAATTATCTGCCGATAAAAAACAGTGTGTTGTAGAAGGGTTAGGCCGTGCGTTTAATACACAAGAGCTTGGTGATGTAGAACTATTTTTAGGTAACGCAGGTACCGCAATGCGCCCATTATGTGCTGCATTATGTTTAGGACAAGGCGAATACACGTTAACCGGTGAGCCGCGTATGTTTGAGCGTCCAATTGGTTCATTGGTTGACTCATTAAAACAAGCTGGTGCAGATGTTACCTACTTAAAAAATGAAAACTACCCACCGTTAAAAATCAAAGGCACAGGCCTGAAAGGCGGTAAAATCACCATTGATGGTAGTGTATCAAGCCAGTTTTTAACGGCATTTTTAATGTCTGCGCCAATGGCGTCAGAAGATACAACGATTGAGATTGTTGGCGAGTTAGTTTCTAAACCGTACATTAAAATCACCTTACAAATCATGCAAGACTTTGGTGTTCAAGTGGATAACATCGGTGGTGAATACCAAATCTTTAATATTAAAGGCGGTCAAACTTACCAAGCGCCAGGTAACTATTTAGTGGAAGGTGATGCATCATCTGCATCATACTTCTTAGCCGCAGGCGCGATTGGTGGCGGTAGTATTAAAGTAACGGGTATTGGTAAAAACTCAGTACAAGGCGATATTCAATTTGCAGATGCGTTAGAAGCTATGGGTGCAAACATTGAATGGGGTGATGATTATATTAAAGCGAGCAAAGGTGAATTGAAAGCTATCGATATGGATATGAACCATATCCCAGATGCAGCAATGACCATTGCTGTCGCAGCCTTGTTTGCTACGGGTACAACAAAAATCACTAACGTTTACAATTGGCGTGTGAAAGAAACTGACCGTCTATATGCAATGGCGACAGAACTCCGTAAAGTGGGGGCGATTGTGGTTGAAGGGCATGACTTTATTGAAGTGACTGCACCTGCACAAATCAAGCATGCTGAGATTGATACTTATGATGATCATCGTATTGCGATGTGTTTCTCATTAGTGGCATTAAGTGGCACGCCTGTGACCATTAACGACCCTAAATGTACCTCTAAAACATTCCCTGATTACTTTGAAAAATTAGCCTCAGTGAGTTTTTAACTGCTCACGCTTTTTTGAATGACTAAAAACCTACTTCGGTAGGTTTTTTTATGTCTATTGCATTATTCAATATATTTGTGGAAGATGGTCGGTCTATAGATTCTTTATTATTTATAACTTATTGATTTGAATTTAACAGTATGAAGGTACTTGCCGCTATGAAGATAGATAAAAAACAATTTGCTGTGATTGGTTTAGGTCGATTTGGTCTGGCATTATGTGAAGAGTTAATGACGCAGGGCGCACAAGTGTTGGCGTTAGATATTGATGAAAATCGTGTGAAATTAGCTGCCGATATCGCATCTCAAGCAATTATTGCAGATTGTAGCAATGAAGATACGATTGCCGAATTAAAACTGGATGAATACGATATTGTGATGGTAGCGATAGGCGAAGACATGAATACCAGCATTCTCACCAGTTTAATATTGAAAGAGAGTGGCGTTAAAACAGTGTGGGTTAAATCAAAAGATAAATTCCATACAAAAATATTAAAGAAAATAGGGGTTGATAAAATCATCAATCCAGAGAGAGACATGGGGATCCGTGTCGCGCGGAGCATGCTGGATAAACGTATTGTTGATTTTCTAGTGCTGGGAAGTGGGCTTGCCATTGCCGAGGTGGTGATTGGTAGTCAATATTCTGGCCAGTCTATTGAATCACATCCTTGTACAAAAAGTGAAAAATTAAAAGTGCTAGGTTACAAGCGTGGTGCAACTATTTATGATCAACCTAGTTTATCTGATGGCTTAGAAATTGGTGATATTTTGATTGTCGCAGGAGATGAGAAAATATTACAAGAAAAGTTAAGATTGATATGAGAATTCTCGAAAAGAAACATAATTCAATTGAGCTTAAAAACGCCCAAGGAAAGCGTTATTGGTCAGAGCCGAAAATCATTTTCATCAGTTTTCTTGGCATATTATTACCCTCTGCATTATTACTCACTTCACCTCTTTTTTCTGTGTCTGGTTTAAGTTTTATGGATGCATTATTTACTGCTACATCCGCGATCAGCGTGACTGGCTTAGGGGTAGTAGATACAGGGCAACACTTCACCATTGAAGGTAAAATATTGTTGATGTTTTTGATGGAAATTGGTGGTTTGGGACAGATGACCTTATCGGCAATTCTATTGTATATGTTTGGTTTACGCCTTAGTTTGATTCAACGTAGTGCGACAAGAGAGGCGCTAGGGCAAAGTGACTCTTCTAATATAAGAGGGCTGATCAAGGACATTGTTATGTTTGCTTTATTTGCCCAACTCATTGGTGTTCTTTTGCTCTCTTTCCGTTGGGTACCGGAAATGGGATGGATTCAAGGTGTTTTTTATGCAATTTTTCATTCCATATCTGCTTTTAATAATGCTGGCTTTTCGTTGTTTAGTAATAGCATGGTGGATTTTGTTGGCGACCCATTAGTCATTTTAACTATTGCTGGATTATTTATCTTTGGTGGGCTTGGTTTTACGGTGATCTCTGATTTGCAACGTAATGGCAGGAAAGGTTTTAAAGCGCTTACTTTACATAGCAAAATAATGCTCACCGCAACGCCAGCTCTTTTGATCTTGGGGACTATCCTAATTTGGTTATTAGAGCGTGGCAATGCGAATACGTTAGCTGACCTACCCTTAGGAACTCAGTGGTTAGCCGCCTTTTTCCAGTCCGCTAGTGCGCGTACGGCTGGTTTTAATAGTATTGATTTGGGGCAATTAACACATCCTGCTTTTTTAGTGATGTTAATACTGATGTTGATTGGTGCTGGCTCTACCTCTACAGGTGGCGGAATAAAAGTGTCTACGTTTATTGTGGCAGTGGTCGCTACGTGGGCATTTCTGCGTCAGCATAGCAATGTGGTTTTATTTAAACGTAGCATCGCTTGGACAACGGTGACTAAATGTCTGGCTATTATCGTGGTAAGTTTTTTAGTGTTAGTAGTGGCGATGTTTTTATTAATGATCACCGAACAAGCAAGTTTCAGTCTGGTTGTCTTTGAAACTATTTCTGCCTTTGCAACGGTTGGCGTTACTGCGGGATTAACGGCACAATTATCTGAACCAGGTAAGTTCATTATGGTAGTGATTATGATCATCGGACGAATCGGACCATTAACGCTTGCATATATGTTAGCAAGTACAAAACCCACGCTACTTAGATACCCAGAAGATCGTGTATTTGCAGGGTAAATGACAGGGAATAGAATTGCGTTGTTTTAATAACAGGCAATCCTTCGCTGAAAAAGTCATTGAGTTCACTGTATGGTGGTTTAAATCAGCTTTTCACTTTCTTTTCTTGCTGTATTTTTAGTGTATTGATAGAGTACGCTAATCTCTCTTATTAGCTTTTTTGGAAGTATTCATGTTTAAAATGTTTCGAGGTATGTTCTCTAACGATTTGTCTATCGATTTAGGAACAGCAAATACCCTTATTTATGTAAAAGACCAAGGTATTGTATTGAATGAACCATCAGTGGTTGCAATTCGTATGGATAAAAATGGTAAAAGAGTTGCTGCTGTAGGTACAGCTGCTAAACAAATGTTAGGTAAAACACCGGGTAATATTCAAGCTATTCGTCCTATGAAAGACGGTGTTATTGCTGATTTTTACATTACAGAAAAAATGTTACAGCATTTCATTAAACAAGTGCATAACAATAGCTGGATGCGTCCAAGTCCTCGTGTATTAGTGTGTGTGCCTTGTGGTTCAACGCAAGTTGAGCGACGTGCCATTCGCGAATCTGCAATGGGTGCGGGTGCACGCGATGTATTCTTAATCGATGAGCCAATGGCCGCGGCAATCGGTGCTGGTATGCCAGTATCGGAAGCAAAAGGTTCAATGGTGGTTGATATTGGTGGCGGTACGACCGAAGTTGCTGTTATCTCCTTAAACGGTATTGTTTATTCTGCATCAGTACGTATTGGTGGTGATAAATTTGATGAAGCTATCATCAACTATGTACGTCGTAACTACGGTTGTACTATCGGTGAAATCACTGCTGAACGTATTAAACACAGCATTGCTATTGCATACCCAATCGATGAAATTAAAGAAATTGAAGTCGTTGGTGTGAATGTTGCCGAAGGTGTGCCACGAAGCTTTACATTAAACAGCAATGAAATATTAGAAGCATTACAAGAGCCATTAAGTGGAATCGTTTCTGCTGTCATGTTGGCACTAGAAAGAACGCCACCAGAGCTAGCTGCTGATATTGCAGAGCAAGGTATGGTATTAACTGGCGGTGGTGCATTGTTATGTGAGTTAGACCGTTTATTGTCTGAAGAGTCTGGCATCCCAGTTATTGTGGCAGATGATCCATTGACTTGTGTTGCTCGTGGAGGCGGCATGGCTTTAGAGATGATTGATACACATGGTGGTGATGTCTTTAACGGAGATTGATATCGAGGGTGTAGTATAATTATTACGCTAAGATTCAGTAGAAACCCGCATGAAAACTATTTTTACCCGTGGTCCTTCCTATACGCTAAGGCTATCTATTGTGATAGCCTGTTGTGTTGCTTTACTGGTTGCCGATAGCCAGTTTAAGCTATTTTCCTCTGCTCGAGTCTATCTGAATTCACTGGTCTCACCCATTCAATATGTTGCAGATGCACCACAGCGTGTTTTTAGTGCTTTATCTGAAAATTTAATGACTAGAAAAGCATTACTTGAACGTAATCAGAAATTTGAAAAAGAGAATTTACACTTAAAAGCTGACCGTCTTTTGTTAGGGCAACTACAAAGCGAAAATAAACAGCTTCGTGAACTATTAAACTCTAAAAGACAGTTTAAATATAAGCGCATGATCACCGAAGTGATGAGTTTGCGTTCTGATCCTTTTACCCATCAATTATTAATCGACAAAGGCGCTGTAGATGGTGTTTATTTAGGTCAACCAGTGATTAATGATCAAGGTGTAGTAGGTCAAATATCACAAGTTGGTAGTACGACCAGTCGCGTAGTATTAATTGTAGATGCTAGCCATGGTATTCCTGTGCGCGTACAGCGTAATGATGCTGTTGCGATAGTTCATGGCAGTGGTGCATGGGATAAACTCAATGTGCCATTTGTACAAAGTAATGCTGATATTAAAGAAGGGGACTTATTAATGACCTCTGGTTTAGGTGGGCGCTTTCCTGCTGGTTATCCTGTTGCAAGAATAAGTCGTTTTCAATATCAGGAAGGTGAGTTATATGCAAACGTCACTGCCACCCCTGTTGCTGATTTAGATAGAAGCCGTTATCTATTATTACTGTGGAATGATGATCCGTTAGCCGGTGCAGATTTAACGTTAGACTCTCCGGAATTAATCGATGCCCCTGTTCAATAGTTATAAAGTTATTTACCTCACTTTTTTTATTTGTTTAGTGGCGGCGATATTTCCATTGCCGATAATTTTTAATGCTTTTCGACCTGAATGGATGGTGTTGGTATTATTTTATTGGGTCATCGCCTTACCGCATCGTGTTAATATTGGACATGCTTTTATATTAGGTTTGTTATTAGATCTGTTATTGGGCTCTATTTTAGGCATGCATGCATTGTTATTTGCTTTGCTTGCTTACTTCACCAGTGTCAACTTTCAACGAATACGCAACTTCACCTTAGTGCAAACTACCCTATTAGTTGGATTATTTGTATTCCTCTCCAAAATCACTTTGTATTGGATTGCCTCTAGCATGCAGGAAATTGTTCTGCATCGACATTATTTTTGGTCCATTTTTACTTCAATGTTGGTTTGGCCTTGGTTCTTTCTTTTTATGCGTTATTTACGTATTCGATTTAAGGTTATTTAGCCATGATGAAATTATTGTTAGCTTCAAATTCACCGCGACGAGGTGAATTATTATCACAAATTAATATTGAATATGAACGTATTAGCGCGAGCATTGACGAAACTAAACAAGCAGAGGAAAGTAGCGAGCAATATGTGCAACGTTTAGCATTAGAAAAAGCACAAGCGGGTTGGCAAAAAAATGAACAACAAGGGCTGGTTTTAGGCGCGGATACCATCGTGGTTTGTGATGATATCGTGATTGAAAAACCAACGGATAAAAACCATGCTCATAAAATGATGACGTTGTTATCGGGTAATACACACCGCGTGTTAACCGCAGTGGCTTTGGTCAGCAATCAGCAACAGGCTGTTAAGCTAGTGAGCACAGAAGTGACATTTAAAAAGCTAACAAAACAAGAGATTTCTGACTATTGGGAAACGGGAGAACCACAAGATAAAGCGGGTGGTTATGGTATTCAAGGAATTGCTGGGCAATTTGTTACCCATATTTCAGGTAGTTATAGTGCTGTTGTTGGGCTTCCTCTTTATGAAACAGCTGAATTGATTAAAAGTTTTAAAGGATTGTAATATGTCTGTTGAATTATTAATGAATATTACCCCAACAGAAACGCGAGTTGCGTTAATCGAAGGGGGTGTTTTACAAGAATTACACATAGAACGACAGGCTAGTAAAGGTATTGCAGGAAATATTTATAAAGGCAAAGTGACTCGTGTATTACCGGGTATGCAAGCGGCCTTTGTGGATATAGGTTTGGATAAAGCGGCTTTTTTGCATGCTTCAGATATTGTTCCACATACAGAATGTGTTGCGGGATCTGAAAAAGAAAAATTTAAAGTTGCCGATATTTCTACCTTAGTGAGACCAGGGCAATATATCACGGTGCAAGTAGTCAAAGATCCACTTGGCACTAAAGGCGCTCGTTTAACCACAGACATTACCTTACCTTCTCGTTATCTCGTTTTTATGCCTGATAGTAAGCATGTGGGAGTTTCACAACGTATTGAAAGTGCGGAAGAGCGAGAGCGATTGAAAGATATTACGCAATCCTGTGTCGATGAATTAGGTGGATTCATCATTCGAACTGCGGCCGACGGTGCACCGGAAAATGAATTAAAACAGGATGCGGCATTTTTACAACGTGTCTGGCGTAAAGTCTTAACGCGTAAGCAACGTAAGCCTTCAAAAAATAAAATGATATACCAAGATTTGGGACTCGCATTTCGTGTATTGCGCGATTTTGTGGGCAATGAAATTGATAGAGTACGTATCGATTCTAAATTAAGTTTTAAAGATCTGTCTGAATTTAGCACTGAGTTTATTCCTGAATTAGAAGGCAAAGTTGAATATTATAAAGGCGAGAGCCCAATCTTTGATTTGTATGATGTTGAGAATGAAGTACAGCGTGCTTTAGAGCGGAAAGTTGAATTGAAGTCAGGCGGTTATTTAATTATTGATCAAACGGAAGCAATGACAACGGTAGATATTAATACTGGGGCATTTGTTGGTCATCGAAATCTCGAAGAAACCATTTTTAATACCAATGTAGAAGCGACCTTAGCAATTGCGCGACAATTAAGACTGCGAAATTTAGGTGGGATTATCATATTAGATTTCATCGACATGAAATCAGCGGATCATAAGCGACGTGTGTTTAATAGTTTAGAGCAAGCACTTGCGAAGGATCGTGTTAAAACAAGTATTAATGATTTCTCTCCATTGGGTTTGATAGAGATGACTCGTAAGCGGACGCATGAAAGCCTTGAACATATTTTTTGTGGTGAGTGTGCTACTTGTAATGGTCGTGGTTATGTTAAAACAGTAGAAACTGTTTGTTATGAGGTTTTACGTGAGATATTGCGAGTTGATCGTGCTTTTGATGTTGAGCGATTTATTGTGTATACGTCAGTAGCAGTCGCAGATGCGTTACAAGGTGATGAATACCATAATCTAGGTGAGCTCATTGTTTTTATGCAAAAACGAGTTGAAATCCATGCTGAACCTTTATACGGGCCAGAGCAATTTGATGTGGTAATGATGTAAAGTGGGAGTGAGTTTAATGGGTTATCACATTTGAAACAGTTAACTTTTAAATGGTTAAAGCGTCTATGGGCTTTAATTGCAGTAAAATTGATCATCATTGCGGTTATCTTGACCGCAGCTCGCTTTGTTTTTACCAGTGCAAATGATTATAAGCAACAGATAGTTGATTGGGTTGCGGTTGAACATAATATTAATGTGAGTGTTGATAATATTTCTGCCGGCATAGACTTTTCAGGATTAGTCTTAACATTAAATAATGTTAATTTTGTTGATTCTGAAATCTTACCTTTTGAGTTAAAACTTGACTATTTATTTCTACATTTAGATTTTTTAAATACTATTCGTGAACAAAATTTAGTATTCAATGATATTTCACTAAAAGGTGCGGATTTAACCATTAAACCTGCTTACGATGTTAAAGGCCCTGAAACAGAAGAATCAAATGTTACTTTAGATTCTCTAAAAAATATTTTTCTGTCACGTCTGAACTCATTTTCAATCAAAGAAAGTAAGTTAAATTTTACCGATCATCTGTATAACCAAAAGACAATATACATCCATGATTTAAGTTGGCTCAATAATCCGTTACATCATCAAGGTGTTGGTAAAGCCTCATTATCAGATCTATCGGAGCACAAAAATGCGTTGGAATTTATTATTGATATTAAGGGCGATGCAAAGGGCGATAATGACCAATTGATCGGTAATATTTATGCGTATGCAGAGAACTTAAATGCCATTGAATATTTAAAGCCGCAAATAAATCCCTTAGCAACTATGGACTCTGCCGTTGTTTCTTTTAAGTTATGGGGGGAGTTTGATTTTAACGGCCCGCAAAATTTACAACTACAATGGGATAATTCTCACATCGCTTGGTCGATGTTGGATAGTACTCACGATTGGAAAATTAACGACGGTATTCTGCAATTTACTTATCAAAATAAATATTGGTTATTTGATAGTTACGATTTAAATATAGAGCACAACTATGTGCCCTGGACTGATGTCTTAGTTTCTGGTGTGGGAAGTGAAAGAGAGTATGGTGAATTTAACTTTAAAGGGGTTAATTTAAGTTCAGTGTTACCCTTTGGATTATTATTTTCTTCTCTTTCTGAAGAGGACATTAAACAAATAAATCAACTTGAAATTGGCGGCCAACTTAATAAATTAGGTTTGGTGGTTGATAAGCCGGGTGAATTCACTGTTAATGTGGATATTGATGGTTTTAATAATCAACCGTTAGATGTTATTCCTGGGCTTAGTGATGTTGACATATCTATTACCAGTAACAGCCAAGCAGGTCATGCGCTGATTACATTACCGCCACAGAAAATTTATTTTGATGGTCAATTTAGTCGCCCGATGCCCGTTAAAAATGGTGAATTTGAATTACATTGGACCAATGATCAAAAAGGCTTTGAGTTAATTAGTGAAAAAAGTGTCTTAGTGACCGATGATCTTGAAAGTAATACTGCGTTTTCACTATTATTTCCTAGTGGAGATGAAAGTCCTTTCTTAAGTTTGTACACCTATGCATCTTTAAATAATGCTGAAAAAGCACAATATTATTTGCCGATTATTGCCATGGGGCAGGATGTATTCGATTATCTAGAGCCTACTTTACAAAAAGGGGTTGTCGATGGCGCTAAAATCCTTTGGTATGGCGCTTTCTCAGATTATCCTTATCAACAATTTGAGGGCATTTTTCAAGCTTGGGTGCCTGTTAAAAATGCACAATATGATTTTTACGGTCAATGGGAAGGGTTAACTGATTTAGATTTAGATCTGTTATTTGAAAATGACTACCTGTTGATGGATGCTTTACAAGCTAAATTAGGGAAAATCAATGTAGGCTCTTTAACGGGAAAAATAGATCGTTTAGATCCTGATGGAATTTTAACAATTAAAGCACAGG
>JAOFNL010000028.1 GCA_028041985.1 Psychromonas sp.
TGGGTAAGTGCCCCAGCCGTCGTAATCTATATTAAATGATTGTGCCAGTGCGACTAATCTTTCTACATCTTCAAAAATAGCTTCTTCATCTAAATGCATTTCAACAACAACATCAAAGCTTAAGATAATAGAGCCATCCTCTAATTCTACCTCTTCAGGATCCGTGACTTCATAGCCTTTTTTGAAACAAGCAACCGCCGCTTTTTCTAATACGTCAAAGTTGTCACAAGATAGGTGGTGCTCAATCATATAAACAGCATCAGGGTTACTGCCATCTTCTAAAATAGCTTCTACTATGTCTTGTGTTTCATTAGCAAGTTCTTGTAGAAGTTCAGCTTGGCTAAGCTCTTCTGTATTTTTATTTTCTTCAGTCATGTTTAGTTCCTTAACCACAGCAGTCTGTATTATTATCTGGACGATTTACTTCTTTATTCAATTGAATATATTTTGCTAGCATTATCTCATGAGAATCATTCATTAAACGGCGAATTTCGCGCTTTTTATATTGAGTAATATCAATTGGTTCCAACATCTCTACAATGACTTCGCCATTATTCCAGCGATTTAATTTTACTTGCTCATGTGTATTAGAAACAACAGTTGGGACGATGTTAACCCCAGCTTGTAAAGCGGTATGAAATGCCCCCATTTTAAAAGGCATTAAACCTCGACCACGGCTACGTGTGCCTTCTGGAAATATCCATACTGCTAAATTTTTAGCGCGCATTTGCTCTACGACATCAGTGATCGTATTTTTTGATTTATCTTTATTATCACGGTCTATTAAAATGTTGCCTGTTAACCAATAAATGATGCCGAAGAAAGGGATCAAGACCAAACTTTTTTTACCTATTGTTACTGAGCCTGGTTGAACGGCTCCTGTTGTTGTAACCATATCGTAATTATTTTGATGGTTGGCAATATAAACTACCGAACCATTATTTTTAGCGCTCTCAGGTACACGGATGGTGACTTTAAGGCCAACTAAACGAGATATTTTGCTAAATAACATGGCAAAATGGTAAGTGTTTTTAGGATTACGAGGGCTAAAAAGACAGTAAAAAAGTGAATAAACACTCATTAAAATAACGACAACAATGATTAAAATTGTTCTGATGATAAATAGCATATTTTATAAACTCTCTTCTTGGTCTGCTTCTGTTGCAGCAATTTCAATATTATCAACTCGTTGTAGTCCTCGTGGTAATTTATTACCGCGTCGGCCTCGTTCACCTTGATAATGGGCTAAATCACTCGCTTTCAAGGTTAGTTTTCGTTTACCTGCGTGTAAGGTTACTGCAGATTCTGGCGGGATGATTTTCAGCATGGTAACAAACTCTTCTCGCTTAGTCGCTTTAGCTGTCATTATGTTGATCATTTTGTTGCCTTTACCTTTGCTTAAACTTGGTAAGCTAGCAACGGGGAAAATTAACATACGGCCTTCATTACTGATGGTTAAGCACAAATCAGCGTCATTTTTAGATAGTTTCTGTGGCGGCATTAGTAATGAATTGGTGGTCAAGTTGATCAATGCTTTACCATTTTTATTACGGCTATTAATATCACTTAAAGTCGCTACAAAGCCATAACCATGGTCACTACTGATAATGTAACGGTCGTCTTCATCGCCCATTAGCGCACAAGCAAAAGGCACGTTTTCGTTTTGGTTAAAACGGCCGGTTAAAGGTTCTCCTTGTGTTCGAGCTGACGGTAATGAATGAGCATCGAGCGAATAAGCACGACCGCTGCTATCGATAAAGATACAGCTTTGATTACTTTTACCTTTGCAACTTGTTAAATATTCATCGCCCGCTTTAAAGCTCAATGCTTGCGGGTCGACATCATGACCTTTAGCACTGCGTACCCAACCTTGTGTTGATAACACAATCGTTACCGCTTCACTTGGCATTAACTCTTTTTCAGTTAACGCTTTGGCTTCTATGCGTTCAATCATTGGAGAACGGCGATCGTCACCATATTTTTCAGCGTCTGCTTTGATCTCTTTTTTAACTAACGTATTTAAACGTCTGTCTGAGCTGAGTAATAGTTCTAATTTCTTTTGCTCTTCTGATAATTCATCCATTTCGCCACGAATTTGAATCTCTTCAAGTTTGGCGAGTTGACGTAATTTAATCTCTAGAATGGAATGCGCTTGCAGGTCTGATAGTGCATAGCGAGACATCAGCTCTGATTTCGCATCATCGTAAGTACGGATTATTTCAATCACTTCATCGATATTTAAATAAGCAATTAATAAGCCTTCAAGTATATGTACTCGCGCTAATATTTTATCTAAGCGATGCTGTAAACGGCGACGCACAGTATTAGTACGATATACAAGCCATTCACTTAATATAGTGACTAAGCCCTTAACACTTGGACGTTGATTTAGCCCTAGCATATTAAGGTTTACTTTATGGCTCACTTCTAAATCAGTAGATGCAAACAGGTGATTCATTAACGCTTCAATATCAATACGATTTGAGCGAGGGATGATCACTAAACGGGTTGGATTTTCATGATCTGACTCATCACGTAAATCAGCGACCATAGGTAGTTTTTTGTCCTGCATCTGTTTGGCGATATCTTTTAATATCTTACCGCCAGAAACGCGATGCGGTAATGCAGTGACAACGATTTCACCACTTTCTACGACATAGACCGCTCGACTTTTAAAGCTACCTCGTCCTGTTTTGTAAATATTAATGATTTCATTACGTGGTGTAATAATTTCAGCTTCTGTTGGGTAATCTGGTCCTTGAACAAATTCCATTAAATCTTCTAATGAAGCTTTAGGATGATCAATTAAGTGTAAACAAGCGTTGGCCACTTCACGCGCATTATGTGGTGGAATGTCTGTGGCCATCCCAACAGCAATACCGGTAATACCGTTTAATAAAATATGAGGTAGGCGAGCGGGTAATAATTCTGGCTCTTTCATGGTGCCATCAAAGTTAGGCTTCCAATCCGTTGTGCCTTGGCCTATTTCAGAAAGTAATAATTCAGAAAAGGCAGAGAGACGAGATTCCGTATAACGCATTGCAGCAAATGATTTTGGATCATCGGGGGCCCCCCAGTTACCTTGGCCATCTACTAATGGGTATCTATATGAGAAGGGTTGAGCCATTAGTACCATGGCTTCATAACAAGCACTATCACCATGTGGATGATATTTACCCAATACGTCACCGACGGTACGAGCTGATTTTTTGTGCTTAGATTGTGCTGATAAACCGAGTTCTGACATGGCATAAATAATGCGGCGTTGTACTGGTTTCAAACCGTCACTGATATGCGGTAATGCACGATCCATGATCACGTACATGGAGTAATTGAGATACGCATCTTCAGTAAATTTAGCGAGCGATAATTGCTCTACACCTTCTAAACTCATGTCTAAGACTTCACTCATTTTTTTACAGCCCTGTAAATTGTTAATCGATAGTTAGGCGACAGTATACCGCACTTGTATTGTAAGACTGAAATAGAAATGAAATTGTGAGAATTAGGTGCCATAAAAATACACAAATTAGTGGGAATATTAATCGAATGAGAGTTGTAATAAATGGTTTGAATAGGAGTCACTCAAGCTCGGGGGAAGTAACCAAGCAATGAGCGTTAACTCTTTGCTTGGTTTGATAGGAAATTAACGGTTAAAGCTGTGCAAAAATCTTTTTCGCTGCACTAATTGTATTGTTAATATCTTCATCAGTATGTGCTAATGATAAAAATCCTGCTTCATAAGCTGATGGCGCAAGGTAAATACCTTCTTCAAGCATAAGGTGGAAGAATTTTTTGAATTTTTCAATATCACAGGCGCATACCTGTTCAAAGTTAGTGACGCTTTTTTGTGTTGTGAAGAAGAACCCAAACATACCGCCTACATAGTTAACCGCTAAATCAACACCCGTTTCATCAGCCGCTTTTTTCAAACCTTCAGCAAGTTGTTTTGTTTTGATCGCTAGTTGTGCATATTCAGGTGTATCTAATGCCGTTAATGCGGCTAAACCCGCATGCATTGCAATTGGGTTGCCGGATAACGTTCCTGCTTGGTAAACTGGGCCAGTAGGCGCAATAAATTGCATCACTTCATTGCTACCACCAAATGCACCCACAGGCATGCCACCACCAATGACTTTACCTAATGTTGTTAAATCAGGTTTAACTTGGTAATGCGCTTGTGCGCCACCTAAAGCAACACGGAAACCTGTCATCACTTCATCTAAAATTAATAGCGCTTTATATTGGTCACAAATATCTCGTAACCCTTGTAAAAAGCCTTCTGCAGGAGGGATACAGTTCATATTGCCTGCAACGGGTTCAACAATGATACAAGCGATTTGCTCAGGATATTCTTCAAACAATGCTTTTACTGACCCTAGGTCGTTATAGTTAGCAGTTAAGGTATGTTTTGCGAAATCAGCAGGAATGCCGGGTGAGCTAGGTTGACCTAAGGTTAATGCACCTGAGCCTGCTTTTACTAACAAAGAATCAGCGTGTCCATGGTAGCAACCTTCAAATTTAAGGATCTTGTCTCTGTTTGTGTATCCTCGAGCTAGACGAATGGCACTCATTGTTGCTTCTGTACCTGAACTTACCATGCGTACTTGTTGCATTGAAGGGACTAACTGTTGCACTTTTTCTGCCATAATAATTTCAATTTCAGTGGGAGCACCAAAACTTAGGCCATTTTCTGCTGCTTCTATAACAGCTTTTTTAATAGCAGGGTGATTATGACCTAAAATCATTGGCCCCCATGAACCTACATAATCGATGTACTTTTTGTCATCTACATCATAAATATACGCATCTTGTGCTTTTTGAATAAATAAAGGGCCGCCACCAACGCCGTTGAATGCGCGAACAGGTGAATTAACACCACCTGGAATAATTGATTGTGCACGGTTAAATAGTTCGGTTGATTTGCTCATTAGGCACCCCATTAAATTTTTAAATCGAAAGAAACTGCAATATACCCATGATAAATCAAGATGCAACCTACAAAGTTATCTTGATAAAAATTATTAACAGTAAGTTTATCGATTAAATATTTGTTAACATGAACCTTATCAAGTATTTGATGAGTGTATTTTTACTATAATACTCACTTTTTCTTTACGTTCTGTTTTTAGGCTCTATGCATTTATGAAAATAGCATTTCCAGTAAGTTTTATTAATGGAGTAAAACGGTTTATTGATCGTTTTTTTACTCGAAAAAGTAGTGCGCTATTAATTTGGTTATCTGTTTTTATAGGTTTACTGGCTGGAATAGTTTCTGCACTATTTGACCATGGCATTATTTGGGTCAGTGAGGTGCGATTAAATCTCATTGAAACTTATGGTGGTGGCGACATTCCCTTATGGTTGATTGCTATCCCAATCTCTTCGTTAATGGCGGGGACTGCATTTTATATTACCCATCGTTTTGCTCCTGAAGCAGGAGGGAGTGGTATTCCTGAAATAGAAGGGGCGATGGAAGGAATGCGCCCTGTGCGGTGGAAACGCGTAATTCCTGTTAAGTTTTTTGGTGGTTTATTAGCCTTAGGCAGTGGCATGGCATTAGGGCGAGAAGGCCCTTCTGTGCAATTGGGGGCGAATGTTGGTCGCATGATCTCTGATATTTTTAAAGTAGATAAAGTTGACGCTCAAGCATTACTTGCCGCAGGTGCCGCTGGTGGTTTAGCTGCGGCTTTTAATGCCCCTTTAGCTGGTATTATGTTTGTTATTGAAGAGATGCGATCGCAATTTAATTACAGTTTAACCTCGACTAAAAGTGTCTTTATGAGCGCGGTGATGGCAACTATTGTGATGCGATTATTTACTGACCAAGATGCCGTTGTGACTGTGACACAATACTCTCATCCTGATTTACATACTTTGGGTTTTTATTTAATACTTGGTTTTTGTTTTGGTGTGATTGGTATCTTTTTCAATAAGATGATTTTAGCCACTCAGGATATGTATTTATCTATCCATCAAAATCAGCGTTGGCGTTTTGTGTCTATCGGTTTATTTCTCGGTGGGGTGTTTGGTGCGTTATCTGTCATCGAACCTGATATCGCATTCAGTGGTATTGAATTGATCCCGCATGTTGAAGGTGGCCAGTATCTCGCTGGCGGTTTGCTGATTTTATTTTTATTACGTACATTAACCACTTTATTAAGTTTCGGTTCGGGGGCGCCTGGCGGTGTGTTTGCACCAACTCTGGCGCTAGGTACGTTATTTGGGATGTTATTTGGCGTGATTGCGCAATGGCTATTCCCTACATTAATTACTGATCCCGGTGCCTTTGCTATTGCAGGTATGGGCGGCTTATTTGCTGCGACAGTGCGTGCGCCTATTACCGGTATCCTGTTAGTCATCGAGATGACCAGTAATTACGAGATGATTTTGCCATTAATTGTGACTTGTTTAGGGGCAACTATGGTGGCTCAAACATTAGGTGGACGTCCAATTTATACGCAATTACTAGAAAGAACCTTAAAATTATCGATGCGTGAAAAACGTCAAGAAGCAACCAATAAAGCGATGTTCCGTATTCTTGGTAAATCCAAAAAATAGTGTATTAAGTTTGTGTATTGACCTTTGTGGTTATGAGATAAGTATAAAGGAGGAATATGAAACGTTATAGAATGAGTTTTTTTAAATGGATCACTATCAGTCTAATGTGCTTATATTTTGGCTTTATGGTGGGGAAATTTAAACAAGATATTTTACATAATACGATTCAATTATTAGAACTCGATGCCACTAGTTTAAAAACTGAAAATGCAGGTTTAGCTAAAAATTTAAGTATTATACAAGCTGATTTGATTGCCGAGCGACAAAATAATCAAGCATTAAGAATGGAAAATAAAGATCTTAATACCGCTTTAGACGCGAGTAATAATAAGTTATATTTCTATGAGCGCGTTGTTGCACCAGAGTTAGCTGTAAAAGGGTTAAATGTTTATTCGTTTAAGGTTAATAAAAGCACAGAAGCAGATATTTGGTTTTATGAGCTAGTACTTATGCAATCGCAACAGGGCCGTCGAACATTGGAAGGCAATGTAGAAATTATTTTTGCCCAAGCCGATGATACCGATACAAAGACTCAGCCAATTAAATTGAGTGATTTAGATGAGTCATTCCAAGCTTCATTTAAATTTATATATTTTCAGACGCTGAAAGGGCAATTTACGTTGCCTAAAAATACCCATTTTGAACAAGTATTTGTTATGGTAGAAGCTGATGGCAATCGTTGGAATAGATCGCAGCGTATTGAAAAAATTTATGACTGGAAAGATTTTATTGAGCATGGTGGAATAGAGCTCAAAGAATTAGAAACTCAGTCGGAAGGTGAATAATTCATCTTTCTAATACTTGAACAAATTGGTCAAGTATTGGATAATAGCTTTAGGTACATTAATAGGACTAACAATTATTATGACAAGCGAAGTGGAAATGGCGTTACCAATTTATTTCAGTGATAGCGCTGCAAGTCGAGTAAAAGCACTGATCGCAGAAGAAAATAATCCTGAATTAAAGTTGCGTGTATATGTAACCGGTGGAGGCTGTTCTGGTTTTTCTTATGGCTTTACCTTTGACGAAAAAATAAATGATGATGACACCCTAATTGAAAATAGTGGTGTGACATTATCAGTTGATTCAATGAGTTTACAATATCTTATTGGTGGTACTGTTGATTTTGTTGATGGATTAGAAGGTTCTCGTTTTTTAGTGAATAATCCAAATGCCACGGCTACTTGTGGTTGCGGATCTTCATTTTCAGTTTAATTTAAAATTAAAATGCTTACATTAGCCTCTGTTTTTGTAAGCATATATTCACCCCTACTATCATCTCTCCAAGCATATCTTGCTAAGACTACTGTCATTTTTAGTATGAAAAGCGAATCCTAATAATTCTGAGTCTTTTAAATATGGTTGGCATTGCATCATCTCTGATAAAATTTAACTGCTTTACTATTATGGATACGTTAAGCTCCTTATATCTTGGTTAATTTTTATCGTTAGGGCTATTTATGTTGTCACGTGTTATTACTTTTATTACCTTAAGACCATATATTGTCGCTGTTTTTATTACAGCTTTACTGTTGTTTTGGATGCTTGCCCCTGTAGGTGATCAAGTACCTGAAAACAGCGCCACTGAAGTACAAACAAATCATAATGATTCACCTATTCTTCCCACTGTTCAAACTACTCATTATGTTGCTAAAACGGTAACTAAAAACCTTAATTTATACGGTAAAAGTGAAGCGAATAGCCGATCCATTATTCGTGCTGAGGTGCCTGGGAAAATAATAAAAATGAGTGCCGATAAAGGCGCTTATGTAAAGCGAGATCAAAAAATAGCACACATTGAAAAAAGTGAACTACCTGCTCGTTTAAAACAAGCCGAAGCCAATCTAACAGAACGAGAATTAACTTATAAAGCGGTGAAGTCTTTGAATGATAAAGGGTTACAAGGACGGGTTCGTTTAGCGGAAGTAAATAGCCTGTTATTATCAGCACAAACAGATGTTGAACATTTACAATTATCTTTACAGCGCACTGATATTATTGCTCCATTTTCGGGAGTGCTACAAGAGCAGTTTGCTGATTTAGGCGATTATTTACAAGTGGGAGATCCTATTTTTAGTTTGGAAAATATCAATCCTATTGTGATCCGTGGAGATGCTACTGAACATCATATTAATCATTTAAAATTAGGGCAAAAAGTATCCGCAACACTTTTGTCTGGTGAGAAAATAGAAGGTGAAATATCTTATATCGCTTCCATGGCTGATAGTGGAAGTAGCACTTTCAGAATAGAAGCGAAGTTTCCTAATCCTAATATGGGGATATTTTCAGGCATTAGCGCTAAATTAACCATCCCTTTATATCAAGTTGATGCAATTTATGTGTCGCCTTCTACTTTAGCCTTGGATGAAAATGGAAACCTTGGTGTTAAAATCGTTAAAAATGGCGTAGTTGCATTTCATGCTATCGAATTAGTGGAAGCGGATAATGATGGTGCGTGGTTATCTGGTTTCGATAATGAGGTGGATATTATTACCTTGGGGCAAGGGTTTGTAAAAGCCGGCGCTCAGGTGAATGCCGTGGATAAAAGCACTTTCAAAGAGGAATTAGTTGATAACAATGATAGTGTTAAATCTGCTCACTCTGATGCTATTTCTGAGACCGAGCTAGATAAAAGTACGGAGAAATAATCATGAAAACGATTATTCAAGCGTCGTTATCAAGAAAGCGTGCGGTGCTCATGTTACTTGCTTTTTTATTGATTTCGGGTTTATCGGCTTACATTAATATTCCTAAAGAATCCGATCCTGATGTTAATATCCCAGTTATTTATGTTTCTGTTAACCATGAAGGGATCTCTCCTGAAGATGGTGAACGTCTCTTATTAAGACCATTAGAGCAAGAGTTGCGAAGCCTTGAAGGTGTTAAAGAGATGAAGTCTACGGCCAGTTCTGGCCATGCCTCTGTTGTACTTGAATTTTATATCAACGTAGATATCAATGCGGCATTGATTGATGTGCGTGAAAAAGTCAATCAAGCGAAAGGAAAGTTACCGCAAGAAAGTGAAGATCCGATTGTTAGGCAAGTGACACTGGCTTCTGAAAATCCTGCTCTCACTGTCTTGTTATCAGGAAGTGCACCAGAAAGAGCACTGATTAATCTGGCGCGTGTGATGCAAGATAAATTAGAAGGTTTTGCTGAAATATTAGAAGTTAACATTGGCGGTGATCGTGAAGATATGGTGGAAATTTTAGTTGATCCACTCTTAATGGAAAGTTACCAATTAAATATGAGTGATATTTATACCTTAGTGTCACGTAATAATCGCTTGGTTGCAGCAGGAGTGTTAGATACAGGTAAAGGTCGTTTTCCAATTAAAGTGCCATCAGTATTTTCAACAATTAAAGATGTCATGTCTATGCCTATCAAAGTCACTGGCGATAAAGTTATTACTTTTGCTGATGTTGCTCAAATTCGCCGGACTTTTAAAGATCCTAACTCTTTTGTGCGTGTGAATGGTTTACCTACGGTGTCGTTAGAAATCATTAAACGTCCTGGAGAAAACATTATCTATACGGTAGATAAAGTCAAAGAACTCATTGAGGAAAATAAAAACTTATTACCAAATAACATCAATGTAAGCTATGCGGGTGATAGTTCAAAAGATGTCAAAATTATGCTCAATGATTTGCAAAATAATGTATTAAGCGCTGTTTTATTAGTTGTTATTGTGATTATTGCAGTATTGGGAGTACGAAGTGCAGCATTGGTTGGTATTGCAATTCCTGGTTCATTTTTAACTGGTATATTAGTGCTATGGATGGCGGGGATCACCGTTAATATCGTTGTATTATTTGCGCTTATTATGGCCGTTGGTATGTTGGTGGATGGCGCGATAGTGGTGACTGAATTTGCTGATAGAGAAATGAGCGCAGGCGTCTCAAAGCATAAAGCTTACTTAGATGCAGCACAACGAATGGCATGGCCAATCATCGCTTCAACGGCAACAACATTAGCTGCTTTTGCTCCACTATTATTCTGGCCGGGCATTACAGGTGAATTCATGATGTATTTGCCATTAACCCTAATTGCTACGTTGACTGCCTCTTTATTAATGGCACTCGTTTTCATTCCTGTATTGGGTAGTGTGTTTGGTAAACCCCGTTTATTATCTGACAAAGAGAAACAGAACGTAAAATTGGCAGAAGATGGGAATTTATTAGGGCTAACAGGAACAACTGGTTACTATGTGAAAGCCTTAAATAAGGCGCTTAACTTCCCTTGGTTAGTACTACTAGGGACAATTGTTATTGCAGGCTCTGGGATTACATTATTTGTAAAATCAAATTTGGGTGTTGAGTTTTTTCCTGAAGTAGAGCCGCCGGGGATTAACGTAAAAGTGCGTTCCTATGGTGATTTTTCAGTTTATGAGCAAGATAACATTATGGGGCGCATTGAACAGCGTATTTTACCTCTAAGCTATGAAATCGATACGTTATATGTGAAAAGTGGCGACGCTAGCGGTGAGTTGGTGGGCACGATGCGTATCAATCTAAAAGATTGGCAGGATAGACGTTCTGCAAATGAGATCATTGAAGATATTCAACAGCGCACCAAGGATTTACCTGGGGTAGAAATTGAGCTGAAAAAAGATCAAGCAGGCCCACCATCAGGTAAAGATTTACAAATAGAATTAAGTTCACGATATCCAGAATTATTACAACAAGCAGCGGATAAACTCCATCATGCGCTGATTCAAAAGCCCTATTTTATTAATATTGAAGATGACAGTGCAAAACCAGGCGTTGAATGGCAGTTCCAAATCGACCGTGCAGATGCTGCTCGATATGGTGCAGATGCGACTTTATTAGGGAGTAGTGTGCAATTTTTAACAAATGGGTTATTACTAGGGACTTACCGACCAGATGATGTTGATGATGAATTAGAAATTAGAGTGCGTTTCCCAGAAGCACATCGAAGTTTAAGTAAATTAACTGAGTTACGTTTACAAACGGCATTAGGACATGTACCTGTCAGTAACTTTGTTACTTTGAAACCTGTACCTAAACAATCCTCTATTAAAAAGGTGGATAGCCGTATTGTCATGACGGTTGGTGCCGATATAGCCGCAGGTTATAACTTGAGTTTGATTTTACCTGAATTAGAAAAAGAGTTGCCAAGTTTAGGATTAGATCCTCAAGTATCATTAAAATTACGTGGACAAAATGAAGATGAACAAGAAGCCGCTGTCTTCTTGAAGAATGCATTTATGGTTGCATTAGGTGTGATGGCTTTGATTTTAGTTTTACAATTTAACTCTTTCTATCAAGCATTTTTAATTTTAAGTGCTGTGATATTTTCTACCGCGGGTGTTTTTATTGGATTGTTTATTAGTCAAAGTGCATTTGGTATTGTGATGTCTGGTATTGGAGTGATCGCTTTAGCGGGTATCGTCGTGAATAACAATATTGTTCTTATTGATACTTATAACGTTTTAAAAGCAAAAGGGTTAACGACAAGAGACGCTATTTTAAGAACCGGAGCACAACGTATTAGACCAGTATTGTTAACCACTATTACCACTATTTTAGGTTTAATGCCCATGGTACTTAAAATGAATTTAGATTTTTTTAATCGTGCTATTGAATTTGGTGCGCCCTCGACACAATGGTGGGCACAGTTAGCGACGGCTATTGCTGGTGGGTTGACATTTGCAACCTTATTAACCTTAATTTTAACGCCTTGTTTGCTCATGATAGGGGTTAATTGTAGTGAACGTTGGAACAATCTTTTTACTAATACCAATCGAAGTAAATAGCTGAGCTATTTTACTGGCTAAAATAACTCACTTCTTCGTTGTAAATTTCGTAAAGGGAATAACCATTTATGTCAATTTACGCGTCGAATTGAATTGTTTTTTCTGCGTAAAATTTAGATCGAATACTTAATACAATTGGTATAAAAGTAATGGATAGTTTTTTCTAGTCGCTTCATTATTAACTTGGCTTGCAACTAGGTTAGCGCATGGTTTACTATGCGCGCAAAATAAGTATGCTTTTTAGGGATCGGCAATAACATGTTAGATAGCTTTATCTATATATCGGATATGATTGGAGTAATCACTTGTGCCATCTCTGGTGTGTTAGTGGCGACTCGATTACGTATGGATCCCTTTGGAATCACAGTGCTTGCTGGTGTGACTGGTATTGGTGGCGGCACGCTACGTGACATGATGATGGGAGCTACACCAGTATTCTGGATTGTTGATAATACTTACATTTATGTCATTATTATCACTGCCTTATTAAGCGTTTTATGGTTACATCGTATTCACCGTTTTCCTGCTTATCTCTTACCTATATTTGATGCCTTCGGCCTTGCCATTTTTACCATTATTGGAGCACAAAAAGCATTAATGCTCGGTTTTAGCGGACCTGTTGCTATTGTGATGGGGTGTATTACTGGCGTAGTTGGTGGCATGATCCGAGATATTTTAAGTGGTCAAATCCCTTTTGTGTTACAGAAAGAAATTTATGCAACAGCCTCTATTTTAGGGGCGACGCTCTATGTGATTTGCGATTATGTCGAATTAGGCCCCATTTTTTCAATGGCGACTGCAATGGTCGGCACATTATCACTTAGATTATGCGCTATTTACTACCATCTCTCATTGCCTGTGTTTAGTAACGATAGAGAGGCATAAACTAATCAATTTAATTTAACATTGTTGACACAATTGTTTTGCCAACACAACCTGCAAATTGATAAACTCTAAGCCTTAAACACTTAGTAGTTTGTTGTCAGTAATAGGTAATCACATGGAAGCAGTAACAAATTCAACACAATTGATTAATTGGTTTCGAAATTCAGCTCCGTATATCAATGCACATCGTCATAAAACATTTGTATTAATGATTGGTGGTGAAGCATTAGAAACAGATAATTTTCAGTATATTATTAATGATATCGCACTACTTAATAGTCTCGGTGTTAAGTTGATTCTAGTACATGGTGTACGCCCTCAAATTCAAAAGCAACTTGATGCTCATGGGCATAAAAGTGAGTTTTATGAAGATTTACGCATCACCGATGACCGCAGTTTATCCTTAATTAAACAAGCGGTTGGCGCAGTACAGATTGAATTACAAGCCAGTCTTTCTATGGGCTTGGTTAACTCTCCTATGCAAGGAGCTTCGATTCGTACTGTGATTAGCAATGTAGTCACTGCACAACCGATTGGTGTAAAAGATGGTATCGATTTTTGCCATGCGGGTAAAGTACGCCGTATAGATGTAGAAGGCCTTAGAGCACAACTATCGACTGGCGTTATCCCTATTATTTCACCTATTGGTTATTCAGTTACTGGTGAAGTCTTTAATTTGCTAGCGGAAGAAGTTGCTACTCAAGTTGCCATTGATATGAATGCGGACAAATTAATTGGTTTTTGTTCTTATCAAGGTGTGTTAGATGAAAATGGCGAAGTGATATCTGAGCTATTACCCGATCAAGCACAATTGCACATCGATGCAATAGAGGAAGTATCCGAGGAAGCTTCTGGTACATTACGCTTTTTGCGTGCAGCTGTTGCGGCTTGTAAAGCGGGCGTAACTCGTTGTCATTTAATTAGTTATCATCAAGATGGTGCTTTATTAAAAGAGTTATTCACACGTGATGGTACTGGTTCGCAAATTGTTAAAGAAAGTTATGAGCAAATTCGTACTGCGACCATTGATGATATTGGTGGATTGTTGCAGCTTATTGAACCACTTGAAAAGCAAGGCATTCTCGTCAAACGTTCGCGTGAATTATTGGAAAATGAAATTGAACATTTTTCGATTGTTGAACGTGATGGAATGGTGATTGGTTGTGCGGCATTATATCCATTTATGGATGAAAAAATGGGTGAGTTAGCTTGTTTAGTAAGTCATCCTAAATATCGGAGAGCCGCGCGTGCAGATACACTTGTAGAGCATGTTGTGCGTAAAGCGCGTAAACTTGGCATCGAAACTATATTTGTATTGACGACTCAAAGCATCCATTGGTTTAGAGAGCGCGGTTTTTCTTTTGCTGAAATTAATCAGTTACCAAACGCTAAAAAAGAATTATATAACCTGAAGCGTAACTCAAAGGTGCTACTTAAAAAAATATGATGATAATAAAGAGCAGAACAGTTTCGATGTTAGATGGTAATGACAGTATTCAATTACGGAGAGGGCTAGGTTCTTTCAATATTACTTTACGTACTGTTTTTATTAGCTTTTTATTATTCTCTTTTCAATCTAATGCTATCACACAAACAGATTACATATCGATTGGTACCGGGGGGGTTAATGGCGTTTATTACCCAACCGGTGGTGCGATCTGTTTTCTGGTTAATAAAATTAAAGGTGTTGAAAGAATACGCTGTGAAATTAAAAGCACTGAGGGATCGATTTATAACTTAAGTGCATTACAATCAGGAGAAATAGATTTAGCGGTAGTACAGTCTGACTGGCAACATCATGCTTATCATGGCACTTCTCGTTTTAAAGAAAGTGGTGCCTTGTCTAATCTGAGATCTTTGTTCTCAGTGCATGCTGAACCGTTTACCGTACTTGCTAGGGTGGATGCTAACGTTGAGACCTTTGAGGATATAAAAGGCAAGCGAGTCAATATCGGCCCAAAAAACTCAGGTCAACGCGCCACGATGGAAATGTTACTGGCATTATATGAATGGGATTACTCTGATTTTTCTAAAGTAGCTTCTCTTAATCCTAGCGAGCAAGCTCAAGCACTCTGCGACAATAAAGTGGATGTCATCGTTTATGTCGTTGGACATCCCAATAGTTCAATTAAAGAAGCAACCAGTGCATGCCAAACTAAATTCGTGAGGGTTAAAGGAACCAAGCTGAGCAATTTAATTGCAGATCATCCTTATTATCACACTGCAGTTATACCTGGCGAGCTGTATCGTGGTAATGAACAGGAAACTGAAACGTTTGGTGTAGGGGCAACTATTGTGACAACAACTGAATTACCTGATGCCATTGCTTATGAAATAGTAAAAGCAGTATTGGAAAGTTATGATGATTTTATTCAATTACATCCATCATTTAAAAACTTAACAAAAGAAGCGATGGTGAGCCAGTATTTATCTGCACCATTGCATCCAGGTGCGTTACGTTATTATAAAGAAGTAGGTTTAATTAAATAGTCATGACTGCTACTCATAAAAACAGGCTTTTTTATGAGTAGCAGAAAATAGCCAAAGCAACAATCTATTGATGATTGCATTCGCCATCTACAGGTTCACCGTACAGGTATAAACTGTGATTGGTTAACTTAATGCCGTATTTCGCAGCAATTAGCTTTTGTTGCTCTTCAATTAAATCGTCATTAAATTCAATTACTTCACCACATTTCAAGCAAACTAAATGGTCATGATGCTCTTGATGAGTTAATTCGAATACTGATTTTCCGCCTTCAAAGTGATGGCGAGTCACAATGCCTGCATCATCAAATTGGTTTAATACACGGTATACAGTTGCTACGCCGACTTCATCGCCTTGTTCAAGCAATTTTTTGTAAAGATCTTCAGCACTTAAATGCTGATTCTCAGGTAACTGCAATAAACTTAATATTTTTAAACGTGGCGAAGTTACTTTTAAACCAGCTTCTTTTAGGGCTAAATTTTCATTACTCATATCACTTCCTAGCTACTTGATTTTTGATTTAGTCGGCTAATTCCGCTAAACACATTTCGTTGTAAACTTGCTCTGACCATGCTTTAA
>JAOFNL010000029.1 GCA_028041985.1 Psychromonas sp.
AAAAGCCTGATTTTAGCATCTGCTTTATCGTTAATTATGCTATTATGAGCCCCTATTTTATCTTCAAAATACCATTAATGAACTAGAGCGTTTGACACATGATCCCAAATTTAAACCACCAAGAAAATATCAAACAAGATACTTTTGCATTTCTTAAAGCATTAAGCGAAAGTGACTATTCAGGTGAAATTGCCAAAAGCTACGCAAGCCGGTTAGCTGTTGCTACTGATAACAGTGTTTATCAATGTCTACCGCAAGCGATTATCCATCCTAAAACAACGCAAGATATTGTGACAATTTGTCAATTGGCTCAACAATCTGAATTTGCTGATATTCGTTTTTCTCCTCGTGGTGGTGGTACAGGTACGAATGGTCAAGCTCTGACTAATGACATTGTGTTAGATCTTTCTAAGTTCATGAATAACATTCTTGAAATCAATGCTGAAGAAGGTTGGGTACGTGTACAAACAGGTGTCATTAAAGATCAACTAAATGATGCTTTAAAACCACATGGACTCTTTTTCTCACCCGACTTATCAACCAGTAATCGAGCGACCATTGGTGGAATGATCAGTAATGATGCTTCTGGTCAAGGATCCTTGTTGTATGGGAAAACCAGCGACCATGTTCTGGCATTAACTTCTGTTTTAATTGACGGTAGTGTTTTAGAAAGTAAACCATTAACCGCTGTTGATTTAATTGATCAAGTTGATCGTAAAGACTCCATTGGCGCGATTTATCGTCAAGTTATTGAGACTTGTGAAAATCAACAACAAAACATTGAAGATACCTTTCCGAAGTTAAATCGTTTTTTAACAGGTTATGATTTAAAGCATGTGTACGATCATGCAACAGGCACTGTCGATTTAACGCGTATTTTATGTGGTGCAGAAGGCTCATTAGCATTTATCACTGAGGCGACTTTACACGTTCAACCCATTCCTACTTACCGCACCTTGTTTAATATCAAATATGATAGTTTCCAATCTGCGTTACAAAATGCACCATTCTTAGTCAAAGCGAATGCACTGTCTGTCGAAACAGTTGATTCAACGGTATTGAATTTAGCGAAACAAGATATTGTTTGGCATAGCGTTAAAGATTTGATTACGGATGTACCAGGACAAGTGGTCGATGGTATTAATATCGTTGAATTTGCAGAAGCCGACGAAACGATACAGCAGCAAAAAATTGATGCATTAAAGTTGATGCTAGATCAGTTAATCAGCAACAAAGAAGCAGGGGTGATCGGTTATCAAATTTGTAATGATTTAAGCGATATTAATAAAATCTATAGTATGCGTAAAAAAGCAGTTGGTTTATTAGGTAAAGCGGATAGCCGTGCTAAACCTATCGCGTTTGCTGAAGATACCTGCGTACCACCTGAAAACCTTGCTGAGTATATTATTGAGTTTCGCCAACTGTTGGATGATAAAGGTCTACATTACGGCATGTTTGGGCATGTTGATGCAGGGGTGCTTCATGTACGTCCTGCTTTGGATTTATGCGACCCATCGCAAGAAGTGTTAATGCGCGAAATTTCAGATAAAGTAGTTGCTTTGACCGCGAAATATAAGGGCTTAATGTGGGGAGAGCATGGAAAAGGTTTCCGTAGTGAATATGGTCCTGCTTTCTTTGGCGATGTGTTATTTAACGAATTAAGAAAAATTAAAACCGTTTTTGACCCAATGAATCGCGTTAACCCTGGCAAAATTTGTACTCCGATTGATTCGACAGATGAGTTAGTGAGTGTTGACGCAATGAAACGTGGCGCTTTTGACCGCCAAATTCCAATTCAAGTTCGTGATAGTTATTCACAAGCAATCGATTGTAATGGTAATGGGTTATGTTTTAACTACGATACAACGTCACCAATGTGCCCCTCTGTAAAAGTCACTAGTGACCGAGTTCACTCCCCAAAAGGTCGTGCCGGTTTAATGCGTGAATGGTTGCGTCAATTAGCGAATAACGATATTGATGTATTGCAACTTGAAAGTGATTTATACGCAGGTAAAAACGCGAGCGTATTTACTAAGTTTAAAAATACCATTGCTAAACGTGGTGGAGAATATGACTTCTCACATGAAGTGATGGAAGCGATGCAAGGATGTTTAGCCTGTAAAGCTTGTACTAGCCAGTGTCCAATTCAAGTTGATGTACCTACTTTCAGAGCGCGTTTCATGCATCTATATCATGATCGCTACCTACGACCGCTGAAAGATTACTTTGTCGCTTATGTTGAGCAATATGCGCCATTAATGGGGAAAGCGCCGCGTTTCTTTAATTTTTTCACGGGCATGAAATTAACTTCAGTCTTGACTGAAAAATTCGTTGGCATGGTGGATATTCCGCAACTTTCATCTCCGACATTGAAATCGGCTCTGAAAAAAGAAGATATCACCGAATTTGATTTACAGAAATTACAAGCATTAAGTGACATTGAGCGTGAAGAATATGTTTTGATCGTACAAGACCCATTCACCACTTATTATGATGCGGACGTAGTACGAGACTTATTACTTAGCATTAAAAAACTAGGTTATAAGCCTGTGTTATTGCCATTTAAACCAAATGGTAAACCACAACATATTAAAGGGTTCTTGGGTAAATTTGCTAAAACAGCGAAGAACTCTGCTGAATTTTTAAATCAAATGGCTGAGTTAAATATTCCATTAGTGGGAACTGATCCTGCAATGGTGCTTTGTTATCGTGATGAATATAAACGTGCATTAGGTAATGAGCGTGGAGAATTCAATGTTCAACTTTTCCAAGAGTGGCTAAAACCTCGCTTAAACGGTGAACCAAAAGCAACCTCGAATACTGCATTCTACTTACTTGGGCATTGTACTGAAAAAACGGCTGAACCAACTTCTGGAAATGATTGGTCAATTATTTTCAAGCACTTTGGTGCTTCTTTATCGGAAGTGGCGGTGGGTTGTTGTGGTATGGCGGGAACTTACGGGCATGACGCAGGTAAACTTACGGAATCAAAAGCAATTTACAGTTTAAGCTGGGAGGCTGAAATTGCAAAACGTGGTTTCGCTCAAAGCTTAGCGACAGGGTACTCATGCCGTAGCCAAGTAAAACGTATTGAAGGTGAAGTGCTTAAACACCCAGTGCAAGCATTGTTAAGTTTATTATAAACAAGCTCGTTAAATTAGAGTGATGTAAGTTAGCGAGGAGAAGGTATGAGTATTTGGAAAAAAAACACAGACTTAGCTCGCTTAAATGCTTTAAGTAAAGACACGATCATCGCATTACTAGGTATTGAATATATCAAAGTGGGCGATAACTATATGCAAGCGACGATGCCAGTAGATGCTAGAACGCATCAACCTCATGGATTATTACATGGTGGTGCTTCAGTAGTGTTAGCTGAAACATTAGGTAGTGTTGCCGCGAATATGGTGGTATCGGACGATAAAGTTTGTGTTGGTTTAGAAGTAAACGCTAACCATATAAGAAGCATTAAAAAAGGGGTTGTAACAGGTACTGCAACAGCAGTACATATTGGTTACACCACACAAATATGGCAGATAGAAATTTGCAATGAGCGACAGCAATTAGTGTGTACATCGCGCTTGACTGTGGCGGTCATTGATAAACCAAAACAATAAAACCTCATTGCCAGAGGTTTTTAAAAAAGAGAATATTATGATTAAAGTAGGTGCTTATAACGAGCTTAAAATCGTTAAAGAAGTTGATTTCGGGTTATACCTAGATGGCGGATACGAGTTAGGTGAAATATTACTACCAAAACGTTATGTCACTGATGAAATGCAAATGGGGCAAACCATTTCTGTTTTTTTATATTTTGATTCAGAAGATCGTTTAATCGCAACCACTCAACATGCCAAAGCGATTGCGGGTGAGTTTGCATCATTAAAAGTGATAGATACAAACCGTGCGGGTGCTTTTTTAGATTGGGGGTTACCAAAAGATCTATTAGTACCGTTTAATCAGCAAAAAGTCGCCATGAAAAAAGGCTTCGGTTATGTGGTTTATGTATATCAAGATGAGATTAGTGAGCGTTTACTTGCATCATCTAAATTAGACCGTTTTCTAGATAAAGTACCTGCTGAATATAAAGTCGGTGAGAAAGTGGATTTGTTGATTGCAGACCGCACCGATATTGGCTTTAAAGCCATAATTAACCATAAACACTGGGGAGTTATTTTTGAAAATGACGTATTCGGTGATTTAGGGATTGGTAAAAAGTGTAAAGGTTATATCAGACGTATTCGTGAAGATGGAAAGATTGATTTAAGTTTAACTCAAACAGGTTATGCGAAAGTTGATGGGTTATCTGATCGCATATTATTAACGCTTAAACAACATGATGGTTTTTTACCTTTATCAGATAAAAGTACACCAGAACAAATAGCAAAAATATTAAAAATGAGTAAAGGTAATTTCAAAAAATCGATTGGTCAGTTATATAAAAAGGGCGATATTACGATTGAGGCGAAGGGCATTACTATCGTGACTAAATAGAACGTACAGTGCTATTCTAGTTGGTTAGCAGAGTTAGTAAATATCCATAATAAAAAGCGCTTAGGCGCTTTTTTTATAAAGTATTGGACAGCCACTCATTGAATTCAATAATACCAATCAGTTAATAAAAAAATGAAACTCAATGCGGCTACAACACTTCACCGTTGAGCTTTCCCAAACGATGGATAACTTTCAGCAACAGCAAACAGGACGTTTGCTGTAAGTTCATCCGGCACAGGGAAGTAGCGTATGAACAGGTGCGTTCAGAAAGTTCTACATTGGTTGGAGTAGAAAGCGACTCGGTGTCAGTCTTTTTGCTTACTTTTTCTTCTGACTAAGAAAAAGTAAAGTCGCCGACAGGGCGAAACCACAGCAAATAACAATTAATATGACCTGACGAGCGTAGACGAGCGAAACTTCAACACAGATTAAACCGTAAATTCCCACGGAGGCCATGGGAACTAGCATTTTAATCTTTACCGCAAGGGTTATAGGGCTAAACCCACCTTTATTACGGGGCAACCTTTCTTTGATGAAACTCTGGTGATTTAAGTATAAATAGGTCATCTACATAGAAATGCTCTGCACTACTAGCCTGCCACCATTGTTGCCATGCTTCATCCACGTTAATGTTATCTATTAACGCATTGTTTACTAAAGGTTCAACAAAACTGCCAATCGACATTTGACCACCATAAGGCGAACGCTTTTTGACCATTTGTTGCATGAGTTTAGCTGGGTCATCTAATCCCATTGTGCCCACTAATTCGAAGAAATTAGTTAATGTATTGTTGTGAAAGTTCTTAATTCGATCACTTTTTACATCTACATCAATGGCTTTTGATCTTGCTGGGTCTTGTGTTGCAATGCCTGTTGGGCATAAGTTGGTATTACAATGTCTGGATTGAATACAACCTATTGCGAGCATCATTGTTCGTGCTGCGTTGACAATATCCGCACCAACGGCAATTTTTGTTAATAAATCAAAACTAGAAGCTGTTTTGCCTGAGGCAATAATCTTTATCTTATCGCGTAAGCCAACACCAACAAGTGCATTATCTACGATATTTACACCTTCTAAACAAATTAAACCCATGTGATTAGCAAACTCAACGGGAGCAGCACCCGTCCCACCTTCAGCTCCGTCAACAGTAATGAAATCAGGTGTAATACCGGTTTCTAGCATCGCTTTACAAATACTTAAAAATTCAGCTGGATTACCAATACATAACTTAAAACCAACAGGTTTTCCGCCACTTAAATCTCGTAATTGTTCAACGAAAGCGAGCAGTGCTTTGGGTGTTGTACATTCTGGATTGACCGCTGGTGAAATACAATCTTGGTCTTTTGATATATGTCGAATACGGGCTATTTCATCGGTAATTTTGGCTTTCGGTAACACTCCGCCATGTCCCGGCTTTGCACCTTGAGATAGCTTTATTTCGATCATTTTTATTTGTGGTAACTTAGCTGTTTTCTCAAAGCTCTCAGGGTTGAACCGACCGTCCGTTGTACGGCAACCAAAAAGCCCAGTACCAAGTTGCCATACAATGTCTCCACCATGTTTTAAATGGTAAGGGCTGGCACCACCTTCACCTGTATTATGATAACAACCTGCTTTTTTAGCACCTAAGTTTAGTGCTTCAATGGCATTATTACTCAACGAACCAAAGCTCATTGCAGAAATATTTAAATAAGAAGCTGAATAAGGTTGTGTGCATTTATCACCACCAATTGTGATGCGCTTTGCTTCTGCTTTGACATGAACTGGCGCTAAGGAATGCCACAAACTTAAGTAGTTGTCTTCGGTTAAATTTCGTTGTGTCCCGAATGCAATGGTATCGCGTACATTTTTAGCACGTCGATACACTAACGTTCTCTGCTCTCGGTTGAAAGGGAGCTCTTCGGTATCATTCGCAATAAAGTATTGTTGTACTTCGACGCGATAAGATTCAAGAAAGTAGCGCAAATAAGCAAATACAGGGTAAAGTCGATTTAAACTATGGCTACTGTAAAAAATATCATGTAAGCCAACCACGCTATAAAGTAATGTAATACAAAGTACAATTACGCTTATTGCACTGGGTGCGTAAGCATAAAAGCATAGCGCTGAAAAATTGCCTAAAGTGGCAATCAGCCAGAGCACTTTTTGCATGATCGTCATATTTAATTCCTATGTTGTTGGTTTATCTAAAATTATGTTGTTAGCGAATTTATCACTAATCACCTTTTTGTGCTGTTTTTTATCAAATCACTTTCATTGGTTTTTAACTCATCACCAACCAAACTGCGACAAGCATCATCATCGATCCTGCAATACGATTGAGTAACTTAACACTGCTTTGTTTTTGTAATAAATGACGTAATGTTTTTCCTCCAGTCGCATATAACAGCATACAAATAAATTCAAAACACAAAATGATCGCAATGAGTTGTACTGCTTGAGGCAGTAAAGTCGTGTTTGGATTAATAAATGGGGGTAATAATGAGATCATAAATGCCCAACCTTTAGGGTTCGCAATGGCCGTTATAAACCCTTGGCTAATCAATGCCGTGCGTTTGATGGACTGCTGCTCTACGGGTGTTTCAGGAATTGCCATTTTCCCACGAGAACGCCACATTTGTACGCCTAGGTATAACAAATAGAGACCACCTAAGTACTTTAATAGTAAAAATAATTGTGGTCTGGCTAGTAAAAGCGTTGCGACGCCAATCAGTGCGGATAATGCAACTAAACCCACGCCAATTAATTCTCCGCACATCATCCATAAACTACGACGAATACCAATCGTCATACCCAGTGTCATTGCTAATGTCATGCACATTCCTGGAGTGATTGAGACGGCAAAAAAAGTGGGGATAAACAGTAACAATAGATTTTGATCCATGATCATCTCAATGAAAGTCTTCCAGAATACCACTGGATAAGTAGAAAAAAGTATCGAGCTGTATTTAACCTTACTTTGCAAAGAATTTGAATATAAAAATAATTTAATAAGATGGTTCGTTTTTTTGTCAACTCTGTTTAGAATGGAAAATCGATCATTATTTATAAGGAAAGTTATGTCAGACGTATTTCATTTAGGATTAACGAAAGAAATGTTGCAAGGTGCAACAATAGCGATTGTACCAGGTGACCCGGAGCGTGTTAAAAAAATTGCCGCTCTTATGGATGATGCTGTTTTTCTAGCGAGCCAACGAGAGTTTACTAGCTATTTAGGTTTTATCGATGGACAAGCTGTGGTTGTTTGCTCAACAGGTGTAGGTGGTCCTTCGGTCTCAATTGCTGTTGAAGAGTTAGCACAGTTAGGGGTTACTAGCTTCTTACGTGTTGGTACGACGGGGGCGATTCAACCAGGTATTAATGTTGGCGATATTATTGTGACACAAGCGGCTGTTCGTTTGGATGGCGCTAGTTTACATTTTGCTCCTATGGAATTTCCCGCTGCGTCAGATTTTCATGTCAGCACCGCTATTGTAAAAGCTTGCTCTCAAAAAGGGATAACACCTCACGTTGGTATCACGGCATCTTCAGATACTTTTTACCCTGGCCAAGAACGTTATGATACAGTGTCGGGCAGAGTAACCCGTCGTTTTAAAGGCTCTGTACAAGAATGGCAAGATTTAGGTGTATTAAACTTTGAAATGGAGTCAGCGACTTTGTTTACCATGTGTTCAGCTAATGGATGGAAAGCGGGTTGTGTGTCAGGTGTGATTGTAAATAGAACACAACAAGAGATCCCTGATGAAAGTAGTATTAAAAATACCGAGTTAACAGCAGTCTCTGTTGTTGTTGATGCGGTTAAAATTTTATTAAGTTAATCGTTCTTCAAAAACGAATTTCAATTTTATTGATAACACAATGTTAAGTAGCAGTTTATTGGTGATAATTACCTCCTTATTTCGACTTATTTGTAAGAATTACACTGTCGGTATAAACGATGTATAACGCCAATAAATGTTACTATTGTTATCATTTACCTTTATTTTTTATATCCCCATTACTGCTTTAAGTCATATTACTCATAACTCTCTAACGGAAAAATGTTTGAAAAAGCCTTATACAGTGAGCATGAATGTTGGACTTATACCAATCACGTTAATTACCTGATCTATTTTACTTGTTAAAATAACTTATTTCTTCGTTGTAAGTTTCGCAAAGAAACAAACATTTACCTCAATTTATACCATTCCGCCTTAAACTAACCCATTTTTTCTGCGTAAAATTTAGATAACATTATTTAAGTTAATTGGTATTAATCTAACGAGTTGAACTTATATTTTTTGATATTTAATTTCTTATCTCCATAACAGGGCGTTAATTCTGTAAAAATATTGTTCATAGAAACGATTTTTTAGAATGAATTTTACTCTTTTCTAATAAAATTTAACCAAATTAGTAAAAAATTAAATTTTTTTTAAAATTTTTTTTATTAAATAATCTTTAATTTTCAACACCTTTTAATTGACCGATTAGTCAGGTTGTTTTTAAGGGAAATGTTGGCGCTTTAAAATTGACTTTTTTATTTTGTTAATAAGCAAGGCAGATAAATAACACTTTTTTTTTAAAACAATTAGTTATTTTAGATTATGCAAAAGCACTTAACGCTTATGTAAAACTTAGTCAAAACCGTATTTTAGGGAAGATTAAGCAATGAACCTTTGTTTTTAACTTATATTTACCCCCTTAATACATACGGATTACTGTGGGTAACTTATTGATCAAATAAAAGTAAAATAAAGTATCGAGCTTTATCTTTTGATGTTGATGTTTTTTTGCGCTTGGGTGGTGTTGGAAATTTAAACGTTTTAGTAGTTTGCGTGGCATTGAATGAACTTTAATGCGTAAAGTCAGTTTGATTAAAAAATAGTTTATGGCATATTTGAAACTTGATGATGTTCACAAAGGTTGAAAATAAAATGTCCAAACAATACTACCAAGCGCTTATTGAATTATTAGATCAATCATATGCACCTTATTCTGGATTTAATGTTGCGTCGATTATCGAGTGCGAAAACGGTGAAGTATTTAAGGGCGTGAATGTTGAATCCGCAGCCTATCCAACCACTATCTGTGCAGAGCGAAATGCAATCCATAATGCCGTGACTCATGGAATTAAGAAGGGAGAAGTACAAGCAGTTTATATTTTAGCACGTAATGATAAAGGGCAATTAATTAGAGCTTTTCCTTGTGGTTCATGCCGTCAAGTAATTGCTGAACAATCTAGTAATAATGCTACTGTTTATTGCTATGATGAGCATGGTGAAGTTGCTGAGCATAGTATCTCAGAATTACTACCTCATGCTTTTTTAGGTGATGAGTTATAGGCCTTCGTAGCTTGTTGACGGAACACCAATGATTAACACCATTACGTTGCTGGGCAAAATAAATAGATGATGTCTTGCCTGAATGAATTAAATATAAATTGCTTATAGGTTTTCCATGGAAAGTAAATTAACACAATTAAAAAAAATGACGACGGTTGTCGCTGATACTGGCGATTTAAATGCGATTAAAGAATGTTTGCCGGAAGATGCAACCACTAACCCTTCTTTAATTTTAAAAGCAGCTGCTTTGCCTGACTATGAAAATGCAATATTAAATGCGCTTGAATATGCGAAAAATCAGTCAAGTAATATTCAACAGCAGGTGGTTGACGCTTGCGATATGTTGGCGGTTAATATTGGCAAAGAGATCTTAGCCAGTATACCTGGGCGAATTTCAACGGAAGTAGATGCTCGACTTTCTTATGATACACAGGCATGTATCGATAAAGCGAGACTGCTGATTAGCATGTATGAAGCTGCTGGTATAAAACGAGATCGCGTGTTAATAAAGTTAGCCGCGACGTGGCAGGGCATTAAAGCTGCGGAAGTATTAGAAACTGAGAATATCAATTGTAATTTAACGTTATTGTTCTCATTTGCACAAGCACAGGCTTGCGCTGAAGCAAATGTATACCTTATCTCTCCTTTTGTGGGGCGCATAATGGATTGGTATAAAGCTAAAGAAGGCAAAGATTTTGAAGCCGAAGATGATCCTGGTGTGTTATCGGTAAGAAAAATTTATGACTATTACAAGTCGCACCAATATAAAACAGTGGTAATGGCTGCCAGCTTTCGTAACGCAGGAGAAATATTGGCGTTAGCAGGATGTGATAAATTGACCATCAGCCCTCAGTTATTAGCTGAACTGGATGCGAGCGAAGGGCTTGTCGAACGTAAACTAACCCCAGAAAAAAACAAACTTAATACTGAAGAAATTCTTTCTGAAGCTGACTTCTTATGGGCTCATCATCAAGATCCGATGGCTGTTGAGAAGCTAGCTGAAGGGATACGCAGTTTTGCTATCGATCAAGAAAAACTTGAAAAAACGATGTTAGCAAGACTGTCTTAAATAACCTTAAATGGACTAACTCACATAACAAATGGAGAATTGTATGCAAATATTGATTGGCTTTCTCGGCATTGCTGTACTGGTTGCAATAGCTGTTATTTTTTCGAGTGATCGAAAAGCGATAAATTATAGAACAGTTGGCGGGGCGTTTTTAATTCAGCTCATTATTCCTGCCATCGTTATCTTTACACCATGGGGTTCGCAACTTCTACAAGGATTGTCTTCAGGTGTACAAAGTATTATCGATAGTGCGAATGCTGGGGTTGGCTTCTTATTTGGTGGGTTAGTTTCAGGTAAGATGTTTGAAGTATTTGGCGGTGGTGGTTTTGTTTTTGCTTTCCGTGTTTTACCTATTATTATCTTTTTCGCTTCTTTTATGGCGGTATTATATTACCTCGGCATTATGCAGTTCATTATTAAGATCTTTGGTGGTGGATTACAAAAAATGTTAGGTACTAGTCGTACAGAATCAATGTCAGCTGCTGCTAATATTTTTGTCGGTCAAACAGAAGCACCATTAGTGGTAAAACCTTATATCAACAAGATGACGCAATCAGAACTATTTGCTGTGATGTGTGGTGGTTTAGCTTCTGTTGCTGGTTCGGTTTTGGTCGGGTACGCATCACTAGGTGTTAACCTTGATTATCTAATTGCAGCTTCATTTATGGCCGCTCCAGGTGGTCTATTAATGGCTAAGTTGCTGGTCCCAGAAACTGAAACGACACAAGCAGAAATAAAAGATGAAGAATTAACTGAGGAAGAGCAATTAGAAAAACCGGTTAATGTCATTGATGCTGCAGCTAGTGGCGCTGCTTCTGGCCTTAAATTAGCCCTAAATGTTGGTGCTATGCTAATTGCATTTATTGCATTAATTGCTTTGATTAACTCTATGCTCGGATCGGCTGGTGGTGTTGTAGGCATTGAAGGGTTAACACTTGAGCTGATTCTTGGGTATTTATTTGCACCTATTGCGTTCTTACTCGGTATTCCTTGGTCTGAAGCAGTTCAAGCTGGCAGTCTATTAGGTCAAAAGCTAGTGGTTAATGAATTCGTTGCTTACATTGAATTTATGAATATCAAAGATGCATTGAGTGAGCACTCTCAAGTGATTGTAACTGTTGCATTATGTGGATTTGCAAATCTATCTTCGATGGCTATTCTGCTAGGTGGGTTAGGTGTTTTAGCGCCAAAACGTCGTCCAGATATTGCCCGTTTAGGATTGAAAGCCATTCTAGCAGGCACATTATCTAACTTTGTAAGTGCAACGTTGGTTGGTATTTTTTACACATTAAGTGTGATGTAAATAAGTATGAGTGGGTATTTGCCCACTCTTTTTAGAAAAATAAGAGGAAATAACATGAGTGACTTACAAGCAGCGGCACGTCTCGCTATTACGTTAATGGATTTAACGACATTAAATGATAACGATACGGATCAAAAAGTGATTCAGTTATGCCTCGATGCAAAATCAAAAGCCGAAAATACGGCTGCAATTTGTATTTATCCTCGTTTTATTCCGATTGCCCGAAAAACATTAAAAGAAATTGGTGCAGCGGATGTAAAGATAGCAACAGTGACCAACTTCCCTCACGGTAATGATGACTTAGCAATAGCATTTGCTGAAACAAAAGCCGCTGTCGCTTATGGTGCAGATGAAGTTGATGTTGTTTTTCCTTATAAAGCGTTGATTAATGGCAATGAAAAAGTGGGTTTCGAGCTTGTCTCTGGTTGTAAAGCTATCTGTGGAGATAAGGTTTTATTGAAGGTGATTATCGAATCAGGCGAATTAAAGTCTGATGCTTTAATCACTTTAGCAAGTAAAATTAGTATTGATGCAGGCGCTGACTTTATTAAAACATCAACGGGTAAGGTGCCAGTTAATGCAACATTAGCATCTGCTGAATTAATGTTAAATGCCATTAAAGCATCTGGAAAAGATGTTGGTTTTAAAGCTGCCGGTGGTGTTAAAAATGCGCAAGTGGCTTCTGATTACATGCAGTTAGCACGCGATATTATGGGCAGTGATTGGGTTAAACCGACGCATTTTCGCTTTGGGGCATCAAGTTTGTTAGGGAGCTTACTTTCTGAACTAAACTTAGCAGATGATCATAAAGAAAATGCTGAGGGGTATTAGATGAAGCGCACGATTATATTGCTACTTGATTCTTTTGGGCTAGGTGCTTGTGATGATGCAGACTCCTTCATAGGTATGCATGCAGATGGTACAAAATTTAATGATGTCGGTGCTAACACATTAGGGCACATCGCTAAAGCGTGCTTTGACGGAAAAGCTGAGAAAGGGCGGAGTGGTCCATTATTACTTCCAAATCTGAATAAACTTGGTTTGGCTGCCGCAGGTGAGTCTTGTTCTGGTTATCGAATTCCGTCATCAGATACCGATATTTCAGAAAATGCAATGTATGGCTACGCAAAAGAACTATCCACTGCGAAAGATACCTCTAGTGGACATTGGGAAATTGCTGGTGTGCCGGTTTTATTTGATTGGGGCTACTTTCAAGATAGGACGAATAGTTTCCCTCAATCATTACTCGATGAACTGGTAGAAAAAGCAGATTTACCTGGTTATTTAGGGAATTGCCATGCATCAGGCACAACCATCTTAGAAGAGTTAGGTGAAGCACATTTAGCGACAGGTAAACCGATTTTTTACACGTCTAGTGACAGTGTATTTCAAATCGCCTGCCATGAAGAAAGCTTTGGACTAGATCGGTTATATAAATTATGTGAATTAGCACGAGAGTTATTGAATGAATACCATATAGGCCGCGTTATTGCGCGCCCATTCAGTGGTACAAAAAGTGATAACTTTGCTCGTACCACTAATCGTCATGACTATTCGGTTACACCACCATCACCGACCTTGCTTGATAAAATGAAAGCAGCGGGAGGAGAGGTGGTTAGCATTGGCAAAATAGCTGATATTTTTGCTGAGCAAGGAATAACAAAAGCGGTCAAAGCTTATGGCGTTGATGGTTTGTTTGATGCCAGTCTAAGTGAGTTTAAGCAGGCAGATAAAGACAGTATCATTTTTACTAATTTTGTTAACTTTGACGCTGATTTTGGGCATCGACGTGATATCTCAGGTTACGCTAAAGCACTAGAGTATTTTGATCAACGTTTACCTGAAATGTTGAGTGAATTAGGCGACGATGATTTATTAGTGATCACGGCCGACCATGGCTGTGATCCAACTTGGCCTGGGACAGACCATACTCGAGAACATATTCCTGTACTCGTTTATGGTAAATCAATACAAGGACAGTCTGTTGGATTACGTGATACGTTCGCTGATATTGGACAAAGTATTGCCGCTTTCCATCAGTTGCCTGACTTAGAGTACGGCAAATCATTTTTATAGAATTTAAGGAGAATTAATTACATGGCAACACCTCATATTAATGCCGCTGATGGCGCATTTGCAGAAACAGTTTTAATGCCAGGGGATCCTCTACGTGCAAAATACATTGCTGAAAAGTTTCTCGATGATGCTGTTCAGGTAACTGATGTACGTAATATGCTCGGCTTTACTGGTACATATAAAGGGAAGCGAGTTTCTGTTATGGGTAGTGGCATGGGGATCCCTTCATGTTCTATTTATGCAACTGAATTGATTAGATATTACGGGGCAAAAAATCTCATTAGGGTTGGTAGTTGTGGAGCAGTAAGCCCTGATATCAATTTAAGAGATGTTATTATTGGTATGGGCGCGTCTACTGACTCAAAAGTTAATCGCATTCGTTTTTCTGGACATGATTACGCTGCGATAGCGGATTACGGTTTACTGGAAAAAGCGGTTCAATCTGCAAAGAACAGTGATATTGCTGTCAAGGTAGGTAATATTTTTTCTGCTGATACCTTTTATACACCTGAGCCGGAAGTATTCGATACGCTAGAAAAATACAATATTCTTGGGGTAGAAATGGAAGCGGCGGGTTTATACTCAGTGGCTGCAGAAGAAGGAGCAAAAGCACTTTGTATCTTAACTGTCTCTGATCATATTCGCCGTGGTGAACAACTGTCTTCCGACGATAGACAAACAAGTTTTGATGAAATGGTTTTAATCGCATTGGATTCATTACTGCTTTAAGTGCTTTATTATTAGACAATCCTTTGAACGTTATTAACTGACAAAGGATTTGTTGAAATACTCTATTTTTATTTCTTTTACTGGATTCTCATGATCACACCTTCTATCCCACTTACTGATTTACATCGTCACCTTGATGGCAATATTCGTATTGAATCAATATTAAGGTTAGCCGAAAAATTTTCTATACCATTACCTGCGAATAATATTGATCAGTTAAGACCGTTTGTTCAAGTCATGGATAAACAACCTGATTTAATGAGCTTTTTACAAAAATTGGATTGGGGTGTTGCTGTATTAGGAGACTTAGATGCTTGTCGACAAGTTGCTTATGAAAATGTCGAAGATTTAAAGCTGGCTAATATCGATTATGCAGAGCTTCGTTTTTCTCCTTATTACATGGCAATGAAACACAACTTACCAGTAGAAGGTGTCGTAGAAGCTGTGGTTGATGGCGTTCAGTCCGGGTGTCGAGATTTAAAGGTGAAAGCTAATATTATCGGGATCATGAGTCGGACTTTTGGTGTCGAACGCTGTCAGCAAGAATTGAGTGCTTTATTAACGCAAAGTAATTACCTTGCTGCGATTGATTTAGCGGGCGATGAATTAGGTCAACCGGGGATATTATTTAAAGAGCATTTCAAACAAGTACGAGATGCAGGTTTACGAGTAACCGTTCATGCTGGAGAAGCGGCTGGCCCTGAAAGTATTTGGCAAGCAATCAATGAATTAGGTGCAACAAGAATTGGGCATGGTGTGAATGCGATTAAAGATCCATTATTACTGGAGTACTTAGCCAAACATAATATCGGAATAGAATCTTGTATCACCTCAAATATACAAACGAGTACTATTAGTGATATTAAAAATCATCCTTTGAAACAATTTTTAGGACACGGGATAAAAGCGACCATCAATACTGATGACCCGGCAGTTGAAGGGATTGAATTAACGCATGAATATAATGTTGCTGCACTTGAGGCAGGTTTATCTCAGC
>JAOFNL010000003.1 GCA_028041985.1 Psychromonas sp.
GGTATTTTATTTTAACTAGATACAATAAAAATGTAATTTTATTACAGAAAATGAGGAAGTATAATGACAGAACAATATGCAAACCTACGTGGTAATGTTGGCCTACTAGGGCAACTTCTCGGTAAGAGTATTAGCGACCATCTTGGTGAATCCTTCCTTGAAAAAATTGAAAATATTCGCACACTTTCTAAATCATCACGAGCAGGTAATGATAAAGATGGAGAGCGTTTAATTGAAGTACTATCAAACTTAAGTGATGATGAACTATTGCCCGTTGCACGTGCATTTACACACTTTCTAAACCTTGCCAATATAGCAGAACAATTCCATGGTATTTCTCGCCATTGTGATAGTAGTGAATGCGCGCCTGAGCCAATCAATCAGTTAATAACAAAATTAAAAAACTCTGATGTGTCAGAAGAAGAAATGCAAAAAGCAATTTCTGAATTAAAAATGGATATGGTACTGACCGCACATCCAACAGAGGTAACACGTCGTAGTCTTATTCATAAGCATGCAGCCATAAACGAATGTTTAAGCTATTTAGAACTGACTGATATTTCAGACAAAGAACGTGACCAACTATTAATTCGTCTTGAGCAATTAATCACGCAAGCTTGGCATACTAATGATATCCGCAAAAATCGCCCAACGCCTGTTGATGAAGCAAAATGGGGTTTTGCAGTTATTGAGAACAGCTTATGGGAAGCCGTTCCTCAATACCTTCGTGAATTAGACAAAACGTTAAAAGATGGCTTAGGTATGGCTTTGCCTGTTGATGCTTCGCCTATTAAATTCACATCATGGATGGGTGGAGACCGTGATGGTAATCCATTTGTAACAGCAAAAGTAACGCAAGAAGTTTTAATTACCAGTCGCTGGGTTGCGATTAGTTTATATCTAGAAGATATTCAAGATTTAACAAAAGAGCTATCTATGGCTAACTGCGACCCAGCATTGCGCGCGGTCGTCGGTGAAGAAGCAGATGAACCATATCGTGTTATTTTACGTAAGTTACGTTCCGAGTTAAAAGAAACGCTGACAGCATTAAGTGCAACGATTCAACACCATGACACAACTGCAAAAGATATTATTACTACCACTAAACAACTTAAAGAACCGTTAGAAATTTGTTATCGCTCACTTATCAACATGGGTATGCATTCAATAGCAAACGGCTTAATTTTAGATGTTTTACGTCGAGTAAATTGTTTTGGTGTCAACCTAGTTAAATTAGATATTCGTCAAGATGGTGAACGCCATGGTGATGCTATTGCTGAATTAACACGCTATTTAGGTATTGGCGATTACAATGCTTGGAATGAAGAAGATAAGCAAACTTTCTTATTGCAAGAATTAAACAGTAAACGCCCCCTTATTCCTGCAAACTGGGAACCTTCTGCTGACGTTCAGGAAGTGATAGATACTTGCCGAGTTGTTGCGCAAACAGATCCTGAAGCATTAGGTATATACATCATTTCAATGGCTCGCCAAGCTTCTGATGTATTAGCGGTACAACTGTTATTAAGAGAAGTAGGTTGCCCATTCCGCATCCCTGTTGCTCCATTATTCGAAACATTAGATGACTTGAATAATGCAGCTGATGTTATGCAACGTTTATACGCTGTTGATTGGTACCGAGGATATATCGCTGGTGAACAACATGTGATGATTGGTTATTCTGACTCAGCTAAAGATGCAGGTGTAATGGCAGCTAACTGGGCTCAATACACATCTCAAGAAGCATTGATTAAAATCAGTGAAGAAAATGATATTCAATTAGTCTTATTCCATGGACGTGGCGGTACAATTGGACGTGGCGGTGCACCAGCACAACAAGCACTATTGTCACAACCTCCAGGTTCATTAAAAGGCGGACTACGTGTAACTGAACAAGGCGAAATGATCCGCTTTAAATTTGGCTTACCAAAAGTAGCAATACAAAGCTTAAACATTTATACCGCTGCTATTTTAGAAGCGAACTTACTGCCGCCTCCAGCTCCAAAACAAGAATGGCGCGATTTAATGGATCAGTTTGCAGAGCAGTCTTGTAAAGAATATCGTCATTTCATTCGTGAAGAAGCTGACTTTGTTCCTTACTTCCGCAGTGTAACGCCTGAACTAGAACTTGGTAAATTAGCATTAGGTAGTCGCCCAGCTAAACGTAAACCAAATGGCGGCGTTGAAAGTTTACGTGCGATTCCTTGGATTTTTGCTTGGAGCCAAAACCGTTTAATGCTTCCTGCATGGTTGGGTGCGGGTTCATCGTTAAAAACATTATTAGATGAAGGTAAAAAAGATCTATTACAAGAAATGTATGTAAGCTGGCCTTTCTTCCACACTCGTTTAGAAATGTTTGAAATGGTATTTATGAAGGCAGATGAAGGACTAACTAAATTCTATGAAGAACGCTTAGTACCAGAATCGCTATGGCCATTAGGTCAGCGCCTACGTGATAACCTTAAGTTAACACGTGAAAAAGTATTAGAAACAATACCTGACCACCAGTTAATGCAAGAAAACCCGTGGATTAAAGAGTCAATAAAACTACGTAACCCGTATGTTGACCCACTAAATATGTTACAAGCTGAGTTATTGTCACGTTCACGTGAGAATGAAAAGAACGAAACAATTAACCATGATGTAGACCAAGCATTAATGGTAACCATCGCAGGTATTGCTGCAGGTTTACGTAATACCGGCTAAGTAGATTGATAGGCTTTTATTAAATTAAAGTATCAATGAAGAAAACGCCCTTTTGATTTTATATCAAAGGGGTGTTTTTATTTTTGATGGTATTAAACTTCAATCACAATTCAGAGCAACCTCATCTAAAGAAGTCCAAGTCCCTTTTTCATCAGCATGTAAGCAGTCTTTATTCTGGTCTCAGAAACCCTGAATATGTTACCATCCAGTTTTTATTCTCTATGACAACGCTTGGAAAATGTAATGAAAGATAACCTAGCAACTCAACAACTCGATGCACTTGGATTACGTTGCCCAGAACCTGTTATGGTTATAAGAAAAGCAGTACGTAAATTAGAATCTGGAGATTTATTAGAGATAATTGCAGATGATCCTGCCACCACTCGTGACATTCCGAGTTTTTGCCGTTTTATGGATCATGAATTAGTAGAAGCACAGATTGAGTCGACCCCTTATCGATACATCATCAAAAAGGGATCTAGATAGTATTACATGACTATTGGGACACAGGATTCATCGTATTAACTTTGATTGAGACAGAAGCAATAAGAGTGTTCTTAATTTATATCGAGGCACAGAATTCATCGTATTAACTTTGATTGAGACAGGAGCAATAAAAGTGGTCTTAATCTCTATCGGGGCGCAGGATTCATCGTATTAACTTTGATTGAGACAGGAGCAATAAAAGTGGTCTTAATCTCTATCGGGGCGCAGGATTCATCCTGCATATTTTGATTTAAGAAAAAACGACAACTGTAATGAGAATGAATCCCCCCCTCATTACCATCAGGTGACTTAAAGCCCCTCAAAAAATAGAAACTCGCTTAGCGATTTTATTTATAACCATTCGGATTATTAGACTGCCAACGCCAAGTATCTTGCATCATCTCATCTAAACCACGCTCAGCTTGCCAATCTAGTTCAGCTAAAGCTTTTTCTGGTGCTGCATAACAAGCTGCAATATCGCCTTCACGACGAGGAGAAACGTTATAAGGAATATCCTTACCGCTAGCTAACTCAAATGCTTTAATCATATCAAATACAGAATAACCATTACCTGTACCCAAATTATAAATAAACACACCTTTATCATCTTTAATACGATTCAACGCTTTTAAATGCCCTAGCGCTAAATCAACAACATGTATATAGTCACGCACACCTGTACCGTCGGGCGTATCATAATCATTACCAAAAACTGCTAACGCTTTTAATTTTCCCACACTGACTTGTGCAATATAAGGCAACAAGTTATTTGGAATGCCATTAGGATCTTCACCAATTAAACCTGATAAATGTGCTCCAACCGGATTAAAGTATCGTAAAATTACAAACGCCCAACGTGGATCAGATTTGGCAACATCTGCCAACACCATCTCAACCATTAATTTAGACGTACCATAAGGGTTCGTTGTGCCACCAACAGTAAAGCTCTCTCGAATAGGCAAAGAAGCTGGATCGCCATATACTGTTGCAGAAGAGCTAAATACCAGTTTAAATACACCCGCATCTTTCATCGCATCTAACAATGTTAACGTACCTTGAACATTGTTCTGATAATAAGCGATCGGATTAGCAACAGATTCACCCACTGCTTTTAAACCAGCAAAATGGATAACTGAATCAACATCATGTTTAGCAAAAATAGAGGCTAAAAAAGCTTTATCTAAAATATCGCCTTGATAGAAAAGCGCTTCTTTACCCGTTATCTGTTTAACGCGGTCTAAAGAAACTTGAGATGAGTTACATAAATTATCAACAATAATCACTTGCTGATCGACTTCCAATAACTCCACCACAGTGTGTGAACCAATATAACCAGCACCACCAGTTACTAAAATTGTCATAATTTTCTCAGTATATTGATATAATAATAGGCATTATATTAACATCAACGATACAGTTATTCGATACTAGAAGCACATCCATGTGCATTTGTATAAAGGGTTATAAACTCAAGTAAGGCATTATTTTAGTTAAAGTACTTTCCCCTATGCCTTTCACATTGACGAGATCATTTAAATCAGTGAAGTTTCCATTTAATGTTCGGTAATCAATGATCGCTTGAGCTTTTTTAGCACCGATTCCTTTTATCGATGATAAAAGATCAAGATCTGCACTATTTACATTCACTTTTCCCATAGCGGGGATTTCTGAAGTAGGCATATCGGCAGCGAAAATAGGTTGAAAACCAATAGGCAAGAATAATAATGATGTAACTAAGATTAAACGGTGTGTTAATTTATTCATCATGCTTTTCCTTTTTTATTAAAGTGGATCTTTAATTTAGTTCTCCTTGCAGTTAAATCAACAAAACATCATAAATTAATTTTATACTACAACTTTTAAAATTTTTAGTCCTATTATTTTATTCGATTCAATTTCACATATCCGTTATGCTAAGAAACTGAATTTTAGAAGGATTATTACGATGGTATTGTATCAGTTTGAAAATTTACGAATGGCTCGGGCATTTTCTGACTATTTAACTAGCCAACAGATTAATAACGTTATTGAACGTAGTGAATTTCACCATCAAATAGTGATTCAAGATCAATCACAATACTCACAAGCAACATCAGAACTAGCTGAATTTTTGGCGAATCCAAACCAAAGCAAGTACTTATCTGCTAGTTGGGAATCAGGACATATTGAGCCTGAATCATCACAGCTCGCTTATACCAATGAAAACCTATTCGCTAATTTCAAGCAACATGGAGGGTTAATCACACACAGCATCTTTATTATTTGTTTAGTTTTTTACGGACTTTCTGCATTGGGGTTGTTTAATCCTATTAGCTCTTTTTTAGCTTTTTTCACTCACCAACCATTTGATTATCTGCAAAGTTGGCGATTCATTACCCCTGCTTTTCTACACTTTAGTCTTTTACATATCGTATTTAATCTATTGTGGTGGTGGCAATTAGGTGGATTAGTTGAAAACCAGCAAGGAAAGCAACGCTTAATTCTATTGTTTACCTTTTCAGCGATTGCTTCTAACCTAGCTCAGTATTTTTTTGTAGGCCCCTATTTCGGTGGCTTAAGTGGTGTCGTTTATGGACTAGTGGGTTATTGCTGGTTATATGGATTACTTAACAAACAGAGTAGAGTGCAACTACCACACGGCATGTTTGTATTTTTATTAGGTTGGTTAGTATTAGGATTTGTAGACTTACTACCCGCTAATGTTGCAAATTATGCTCATCTTGTTGGTCTTTTAGCGGGCTTAATTTTAGCGGGTGTCTGTAGTAAGTTAAAAATTTAAATTTTTAACTACCAGCTTTACTGATAAAGATATTTAGTGAAGTGTAAATCTTTGACGGGTCTGTGTCCTACAACTTCAAAGAGCACTTCATTGACTTCACTTAAACAGCGTTGCCTAATAGCTTCTCGATCAGCCATAGTTTTAATTTGCTGTTCATTTTGTTCCCCGAAAATAGTAATAATACGATCACGTATTAATGGATCATGTATTTCTATTTCTTCATAATCACTACTAGATTTCACCATTAAATCCACACTGACTCTAACATAGCCGATATTTTTACCTGGTTTTATATAATTGGTAATGATATCTGGCTCTAATTGAAAATATTGATAATCAACTGCCGCAGCCTGACTTTCTCCTTCCGCCGCCGCAAAACTGATTGGTGAAAATAGCGCGTAATAAAGTACACAACATAGCGCTTTTTTAAACATAATTAATTCCTTTGACGAAAATATTGATATTTTTGAATGATATAATAACTCAATAGTGTATTGTTTGCTTGTTAGAAATAGATAAAATCACTTCGTTTTTTATTCAAAGGTTTGTATGTTTAATCAGTTACTTAACATTGCAGCATCAACTGTGTGGCAAAAGAATATAACAACTCAAAAATGTACTCACACAATGCTATCTTGGCTATTAGATGAAAGTTCATTAACTAATAAATTAGAGTCTCAATGTAAAATATTTAACGTTGACGTTAAACAGCAAGTAACCACCAATAATACCGATTCACCTCTTTCACAATATTTCCCTTTTCCAGAAAAAATACTAGTACGAGAAGTCCTTTTATACTGTGATGGAGTCCCCACTGTTTTTGCTCAAACTGAAATACCTTATAGTACATTGTCAGATACCCAAGAAAAGTTAGCAGAACTTGGCAGTGTATCTCTAGGCAAAGTATTATTTGAAAACAAAACATTACAACGCGGCCCCATTGAAATAGCCGAGTTCATGACCTCATCTGGCATGCATCAATTTAGTGAGTCATTACAGCAACCTTGCCACCATTCATTATGGGCTAGGCGATCACTTTTTTATATTGAAAATAAGCCGTTATTAGTCAGTGAAGTATTTTTGCCTGCCTCAGGAATTTACAAATCATGAGTTACTTAACCCAAAGTAAACGCCAAGCTTTATTAGAATTGATGCGTGTAGATAAACCGATCGGTACACTCTTGCTTTTATGGCCAACATTATGGGCATTATGGGTTGCCGCTAAAGGTTTTCCAAGTATTAGCGTATTGATCGTTTTCTGTTTAGGTGTATTTTTCATGCGCAGTGCAGGTTGTGTAATTAATGATTTTGCGGACAGAAAAGTAGATGGGTTTGTAACTCGTACAAAAAATCGGCCTTTACCTTCTGGTAGAGCCACCAGCAAAGAAGCGATTATCTTATTTTTAAGCCTAGCGTTATGTTCTTTTTTATTAGTACTCACGCAAAATAAGTTAACCATTCAACTTTCATTTATTGGTTTATTACTCGCATTTATGTACCCATTTATGAAACGCTTTACTCATTTACCACAATTTGTTCTAGGCGTAGCATTCAGTTGGTCTATTCCAATGGCTTATGCAGCTCAAGCTAATATGCTATCCACTACTGTTTGGCTATTATTTCTGGCTAACATCACTTGGACAGTTGCCTATGACACAATGTATGCAATGGTGGATAAAGAAGATGATTTGAAAATTGGTATTAAATCTACCGCTATTTTGTTTGGTAAACATGACAAACTAACCATTGGATTATTACAACTAACCACTATCACTCTTCTCATAGGAGTTGGTTTGTTAGAGCAATTATCGTGGATTTATTATCTTGCTTTGATTGTGGCAGGTCTATTATTTTTACTACAACAAAAACAAATTCAAGAGAGAGATAAAAAGGCGTGTTTTAAAGCATTTTTAGATAACAACTATGTAGGATTAGTTGTTTTTATTGGTTTCTTTTTAGCGTACCTTTTCTAATTTCTCCGTAGAATTTTTACTCACTATTAAAATAAGTAAGGTGGCTTAAAAGCAACGCCCCAAATTCGAGATACCTTTAACTTGGGGTGCACTACTTCTTTTGATTTAGGTAGTCGCTAAAACAATGATGCTAATGGATAAATTTTCCATTAGCATCGGTGGCTTAAAAGCCACGCCCCAAGTTCGAGATACCTTTAACTTGGGGTGCACTACTTCTTTTGATTTAGGTAGTCGCTAAAACAATGATGTTAATGGATAAATTTTCCATTAACATCGGTGGCTTAAAAGTCACGTCCCAAAATACAATATAGCTAACAACCCGGGCCACACTCCATACATTCGCTGATCATAGCCGAGCCTAGTTTCAATTTAGCATTCAAATCTCGTAATGCAGTTCTCACACCTTCTTCAATCACGGGATGGTAAAAAGGCATATCTAACATTTGTGAAATGGTCATTCTATTTTGATGTGCCCAAGCTAACAAATGCGCAAGATGCTCTGCTTGTGGACCAATAATTTCAGCACCTAAGAAACGACCTGTTCCTTGTTCACCATAAAGATTTAATAAACCTTTATTCTTTAACATGACACGACTACGACCTTGGTTTTCAAAAGAAACACTACCCGTTTCAAAACAACCACAGCCAGCAAATTTTTCTGATACTTGTTTATAACTTAAGCCAACCATCGCTAATTGTGGATCAGTAAAGACAGCCGCGATAGATGAGCGACGTAAACCAACACGTATATTAGGGTAAACGCCTGCGTTACTACCTGCTATTTTCCCCTGATCAGCGGCTTCATGTAATAACGGAATCTGATTACTTGCATCACCAGCAATGAATATATTAGCAACAGATGTTTGCATTGTGTAAGGGTCTGCAATGGGTACACCACGACCATCACTTTCTAATTCAATATTTTCTAACCCTAAATTATCAACATTTGGACGACGACCTGTTGCAGCTAATACATATTCAACTTCTTTAACTTGTTCTACGCCTTGTTTATCAACGTAAGTGATTTCAACTAGCTCACCTTTACGCTGCATATTTTTTACCTTGGCATCTGCATCTAAATAAAATTCGTCACTAAACGCTTTCTCTGCATAGGCCATCACTTCAGGGTCGGTAAAAGGACCAACTTGTCCACCCATACCAAACATTAATACTTCAACACCTAAACGATGTAACGATTGTCCAAGCTCCAAACCAATCACGCCAGGTCCAAATACTGCCACAGATTTAGGTAAATCAGTCCAATCAAAAACATCATCATTAACGACTAATTTATCACCAAGATCATTCCACACAGGTGGGTAACTTGGACGAGATCCTGTTGCGATAACAATTCGCTCTGCATTCACTAAGGTATGATCATCTATCTGTAATTGTGTTTCTGATACAAATGTCGCTTTACCAATTAATTTATCTTCAACTTTAATTTCATCGACAGCTTCAACCACAAAACCAACAAAACGGTCACGTTCATCACGTACACGTTGCATCACTTTTTTGCCATCAACACGTACGTCGCCATCCACAAATACGCCAAAAGGTTCTGTATGAGCAGCACTATGTGCGGCTTCTGCAGCAGCAATCAATAACTTACTTGGCATACATCCAACGCGAGCACAGGTTGTTCCAAATTTTCCGCCTTCAATTAACACGACGGAATCTGTTTTTTCTTTGGCAGCTCGGTAGGCTGCGAGTCCTGCTGTTCCACCACCGATAACGGCAACTTGTACATTAATCTGCTTCATATTGTTCCCCATTTTGCTTAATTTATAGATTTTGGGTTTAAAAAAAGCGCGTGTCCGAGTTTGAACACACGCTTTTTATTTCAACTAATTTTTTGTTTAGCTGTTTGCGTAAGCTATTGCAGCTTCACTATCACCAAGATGTTTACCATCTACAAAAATTTGTGGGACTGTTGTTTGGCCTGAAACAGCTCTTAAGCTTACGCTTGTTGCATCAGTACCTAGTACAATCTCTTCAAAACCAATACCTTTGTCTTTAAGTGCAGCTTTTGCTTTTGCACAGAAAGGACAACCAGGTTTAGTGAACAACGTTACCGCAGCTGGTGCTTTAGCAGTTGGGTTAATGTAGTTCAGCATAGTATCTGCATCAGACACTTCAAACGGGTCGCCTGGTTGGTTTGGTTCAATGAACATTTTTTCAATTACGCCATCTTTAACCAACATACTGTAACGCCAGCTACGCTTACCAAAACCGATATCGCTTTTATCAACTAACATGCCCATACCTTCAGAGAAAGCACCTGTTCCATCAGGAACAACAGTGATATTTTCAGCTTCTTGGTCTGCAAGCCATGCATTCATTACAAATGTATCGTTAACACTTAAACATACGATTTCATCAACGCCATTTTCTTTTAAAACGCCCGCTAGTTCATTGTAACGAGGTAAATGCGTAGAAGAACACGTTGGTGTAAAAGCACCTGGTAATGCAAATACTACAACTGTTTTACCTTTGAAAAGTTCGTCTGTTGTTACGTTAACCCATTCGTCACCTTTGCGAGTTGGAAAAGTAACTGATGGGACGTTTTGACCTTCGATATTATCTAACATGTGTTGCTCCTAATTATTATTTAAATGTGTATTTCTAGTATTCAACAAACGCCTTGTTTGTTGCGATGGAGTTATTATGCAAAAAAACTTTCAATAGTTAAAATCGTTTGTTTTTATTAAAGCAATAGCCAAAAACTATTACGAATAGATTTGAACTATCGATCTTTAATATCTAATCTGTTTATCCTGTTAATCGAATAATGCTTTTAAACTGGCAATGCCTTTATCAGCTAATTGTTTTTTCTGTTCATCAGTGCGTTTTTTAGGGCCGCTTTCCCATTCAACATCTTCTTGTGGTAATTCATTTAAAAATCGACTTGGTTCAGGTTTGATCACTTCACCATACTGACTTCGCTCTTTTGCTAAGGTAAAGGTCAACTCTTTTTGTGCACGAGTGATACCCACATAAGCTAAACGCCTCTCTTCTTCTACGTTGTCTTCGTCAATACTCACTTGATGTGGCAATAACCCTTCTTCCATTCCTATCATATAAACATAAGGAAACTCTAAACCTTTCGATGCATGTAACGTCATCAACTGCACTTGATCTAACTCTTCTTCACCTTCGTTACGCGATAACATGTCACGTAATGTAAGGCGAGCAACCACTTGTTCTAACGTCATCTCTTCATCTAAATCATCACCCTTCAACATCTCAGTGACCCATTTAAATAAAGTAGACACGTTTTTCATCTGCATTTCTGCAGCTTTAGGGCTTGGGCTACTTTCATATAGCCAATCTTCATAACCAATATCTCGAATTAAATCTCGAACTACATCAACATCATCTTCACGCTTCAAACGGTCATTCAACTCAACTAACCAGCGCGTAAAAGCTTGTAAGGTTTGTAGCCCTTTACCATTCAAGGTTTGCTCTAGCCCGATTTCAAAACTTGCAGCAAACATGCTGATATGACGCAAGTTGGCATAATTACCTAATTTTTCACGTGTCACCGCCCCAATTCCACGGGGCGGCTTGTTCACAACACGAATAAAAGCATTTTCGTCATCATGATTCACCAGCAATTTCAAATAAGCCATGATGTCCTTCACTTCGCTACGCGCAAAGAACGAAGTTCCACCACTTATTTTGTATGGTATACGATTTTCCATCATGACTTTTTCTAATAAACGACTTTGATGGTTACCTCTATAGAGAACAGCGTAATCTTTAAAGCGTGTCCCATTCATAAATTTATGGCCTGACAATTCCATAACGACACGCTCTGCTTCATGTTGTTCATTTTTGGCAAACAAAACTTTAATTGGTTCCCCATAAGCTAATTCACTGAACAGACGTTTATCAAATTCATGTGGATTATTGGCAATCAAAACATTCGCAGCCTTTAGCACACGTTGACTAGAACGATAATTTTGCTCTAACTTAATCACTTTTAATTGTGGAAAATCTCTTTGTAGAAGAACTAAGTTTTCAGGACGAGCACCGCGCCAAGAATAAATAGATTGGTCATCATCCCCTACCACGGTAAAACGCGATCTCTCGCCAACTAAAGATTTAATCAGTTCATACTGACTGGTATTGGTATCTTGGTATTCATCAACCAGTAAATAACGTATTTTTTTCTGCCAACGTAAACGCACCTCTTCTTTATATTTCAACAATAAAGTCGGTAATACGATTAAGTCATCAAAATCTAACGCGTTATAAGCTTTTAATTGCCGCTGATATAAATCATAACAATGTGCAAAAATAACATCGCGTTCGCCTTGGGCTTGCTTAATTGCTTGCGGCGGTAATATCAGCGCATTTTTCCAATTGGAAATTTGTGTGATTAAAGCTTTGAGTAGATCTGTATCTTCTTTTAATTGTTTTTCTGTGAGTTCTTTTAATAATGCTAAGGTGTCTTGATCATCGAACAGAGTAAATCCCGCTTTCATGCCTAATGTTTTGACTTCGCGCTTGATAATTTCTAATCCTAAAGAATGAAAGGTAGAGACCATTAAACCGCGTGATTCCTTTCTGCCTAAGGTTTCACTCACACGTTCTTTCATTTCTCGTGCGGCTTTATTGGTAAAAGTCACTGCGACAATATTTTTTGCAAGGTAATCGCAATGCTGAATCAAATAAGCAATTTTATTGGTGATCACGCGAGTTTTACCACTACCAGCTCCCGCAAGTACTAAACAAGGGCCAGAGATCATTTTAACGGCGGCATCTTGCCCGGGGTTTAATTTCATGAAAGATCCTAATAAGAGAAAAAAGCGATTAACTATATCGCACGAAAACTGCTTCTGGTATTCAATTTTAAATTAAACTGAGTATAGGAAATAATGGTACAATGCTGACATCTAACTTTTATCTTTTTATTACAATCACCAAACCAATAGTGAAAATGAAACATATAGAAATTATATTGATTTCATTTATATATAAATTGTCATTTTGATATTGCAATCTATACACATTTAACGATAATGAACATTCATTCATTCATTCTAAAGTTCCATTATGACTAAACGCACTCAAATATTAATTGCAGCAGAATATATTATTGGAAAACAGGGACTTCATGTTTTTTCAATGCAAAACTTAGCAGATACAGCCGGCGTTGCTGCAGGTACTATTTATCGTTATTTCGCCAATAAAGAAGCTTTGATGAATGAATTGCAAAAATTTATTCGCGAAGAAGCAGCTAAAAATCTTTTTTTAGGCTGGCAGGACTCTTTTACAGCACAGCAAAAATACAACTTACTTTGGAAAAATACATTTGATTGTGTATTGGCTAATCCGAAAAGGCTCACTGTTATCGAAATGCTTCACTGTGAGGCTAATATTAACCAAACAGAAATTACTTTATTTGAAAATAATGCTTTCAAACCCCTCATTGATTTTTATCAAAATGGTATCGAAACACAACGATTTTTAAAATGGCAACTATTTGCATTAGTTGCCATTAGTCTTGATAGTGCTATTTCATTAGCAAAACAAATAATCCGAGGCCGACTTATAACTGATCAAACTCAATTAGATCAAGTAAGAGACGCTTCATGGGCAATCATTCAAAATCCACATTTTAACACACAGGAATAACACAATGAAAAAATGGATCGCTTCAGCAATCGTCTTAGCAATACTGGTCTTCGGTAGTGTTATAGGCTTTAATATGTTTAAGGCGCAAAAAATTCAAGAATATCTAGCATCTCTGCCTATTCCTGAATTTCCAGTGACATCAACAACCGTAAAATTAGAAGATTGGACTCCTCATTTACGTGCCATTGGTTTTATTGAACCCATTCAAGGTGTCACCATTGCAAATGAAGTGGCAGGAAAAATCGTCAAAGTAAACTTCGAGTCAGGTCAAACGCTAGAAGAAGGCGATCCACTTATTTATCTAGACACGGAAGTGGAAAAAGCGAACTTAAAAGCGTCAAAAGGTCGTTTACCTGCTGTTAAGCGTAACTTTGACCGTATGACTGCATTGTTTAAAAAAGGGTCCGTTTCTCAAGGAGAAGTTGATGATGCAGAGGCTGACTTACTCGCGTTACAAGGTGAGATAGAAAGTTATGAAGCAACGATTAGCCGTCGTATTATCACTGCGCCTTTCTCTGGTATCGCAGGTTTACGAAATGTCTTTTTAGGACAATACCTTGATGCAGGTACCGATATTGTTCGCTTAGAAAATATTAGCCGTATGCAAATGCGTTTTACTGTTGCACAAAACGATCTTAATAAGATCTATATCGGACAGGAAATGAATTTATTTATTGATGCAGAACCTGACACCGCATTTACTGGTCTTATCTCAGCAATTGAACCTGCGGTTAACTATCAAAGTGGTGTTATTCAAGTTCAAGCATCCATTCCAAATGATGACCAAATTTTACGTTCTGGAATGTTTGCTAAGGCTAACATCATTTTACCGACCATTAAGCAGCAAATTATTATTCCGGTAACTGCGATTAATTATACTTTATACGGTGAAACTGTTTATGTACTAACAGAACAAAAAACTGATGATGGTAAAACCTTCCTAGAAGCAAAACAAAAAATAGTTACATTAGGGAAAACTAAGGGTGATCTCATACATGTAATGTCAGGTTTAAATAAAGGTGATGTGATTGCGACTAGTGGGCAAGTTCGTTTAAGTAATGGTGCTCACGTTAAAATCGTTGAATCCGATGCACTAGATACTCCTTCTGTTCTTCCAGCGCTATAGGTGAACTAATGAAATTTACAGATACCTTTATAAAGCGCCCCATCTTAGCAATCTCTCTGAGTTTGCTAATAGTATTATTGGGATTACAAGCGCTCACTAAAATGCAGGTACGAGAGTATCCTGATATGACGAATACTGTAGTTACGGTAACAACCAGTTATTACGGAGCAAACGCAGACCTAATACAAGGTTTTATTACTCAACCTATTGAGCAAGCCATTGCTCAAGCAGATAACATCGATTACATGAGTTCGCAAAGTTTCATGGGTAGTTCAACCATTACCGTGAACATGAAACTGAATACTGATCCAAGTGGTGCAGTTGCAGATATTCTTGCAAAAGTTAACAGTGTTCGTTCACAGTTACCGAGTGAAGCTGAAGATCCAACCATTGATGTCAGTACAGGATCATCGACATCGGTTATCTATATTTCTTTTTCAAGTGATCAATTAAACTCAAGTCAAATTACCGATTACTTAGAGCGCGTTATTAAACCACAGCTATTCAGTATTAATGGTGTGGCTAAGGTTAACTTATACGGCGGTACTAAATTTGCAATGCGTATATGGTTAGACCCTGAACGTATGGCGGGCTTTGGTTTAAATAGCGCAGACGTTGTACAAATATTACAAGCCAATAATATCCAATCTGCTTCTGGTCAAGCAATGGGATATTTCACCCTATTCAATGGTAATACTGAAACACAAGTAGAAAATGCAAGTGAGTTAGAAACTCTGATCATCGCAACACGTGAAAACGGAAAAACAATCCGTTTGCAAGATATTGCACGAGTTTCCCTTGAGAAAAGTCATGATACCTATCGTGCAATGGCAAATGGAAATGATGCAGTTGTCGTCGCTATTGATGCAGCCCCATCAGCAAATCCACTTGATATTACAGCAGACGTAAGAAAAATGTTACCTGACTTAGAAGCCAATAATCCAAGTTCAATTCAAATGGAAGTGCTTTACGATTCAACGATAGCTATCGAGGAATCGATTAGTGAGGTAATCAAAACCATTGCAGAAGCAGGCTTAATAGTATTGGTGGTTATGATCTTATTCTTAGGTTCATGGCGTGCTGTTATTATCCCTATTATCACTATTCCTTTATCACTTATCGGTGTAGCGCTTGTGATGCAAATGTTTGGTTTCACTATCAACTTAATGACGCTTCTAGCGATGGTATTAGCTATTGGTCTCGTAGTAGATGATGCGATCGTTGTTGTAGAAAATATCGACCGACACATTAAAGCAGGTGAAGAACCTTTCCGTGCTGCGATTATCGGTACTCGTGAAATAGCGGTACCAGTTATTTCTATGACCATTACACTCGCGGCGGTTTATGCACCGATTGCATTAATGGGTGGTATTACAGGGTCATTGTTTACCGAGTTTGCATTAACACTTGCAGGTGCGGTATTTGTATCTGGTATTGTTGCATTAACATTATCACCAATGATGTGTAGCAAAATGTTAACCGCTAATCATCAACCAAACCGTTTTGAACGCACGGTTAATAATGTATTAACAGCATTAACCAATAAATACAGTAATGTGTTAGAGGTGGTCATGAAGCGTCGCCCAGCCATTATTATTTTTGCATTGTTAGTGTTTGCTTCATTACCACTATTATTTAAATTTATACCTTCTGAATTAGCGCCTAGTGAAGATAAAGGGGCATTGATGATGATGTCTACTGCACCTTCTAACGCAAACTTAGATTTTATTGAAAGCAGTATGAGCAAAGTAGTTGCTGAAATAGAAAAGCAACCATCTGTATTAAGTAGTTTAGCTATGTCAGGTATTCCAACTGCTAACCAAGCATTTGGTATCGCGATCATGAAGCCATGGAGTCAACGCGACCAAAATCCTAAAGAGCTTGCTAATGCGCTAACACCCGCCTTCAATAGCATCCCTTCAGTAGCAACAACTGCATTCCAAATGCCTGAATTACCAGGTTCATCTGGTGGTTTACCTGTGCAATTTGTTATTACCACTTCAAACCCATTTGAAAGCTTAGTAAGTATCGCAGCTGACGTTTTAGCGGAAACACAAGCTAACCCTAACTTTGTTTATTCAAATTTAGATTTAGCATTTGATTCAGCAACCATGAACATCAAAATCAATCGTGATAAAGCGGGTGCTTATGGTATTACCATGCAAGACATTGGGATAACATTAGGTACATTATTAAGCGATGGTTATTTAAACCGCATCGATTTAGATGGCCGTAGTTATGAGGTTATTGCTCAGGTTGAACGTAAATATCGTTTATCCCCTGATAGTTTGGGTGATTTCTTCGTTCGTGCAGCTAATGACGATATGGTGCCATTGAGTGAGCTAATCACTATCGATGTAGTCGCAGAGCCACGTTCACTACCACACTTTAACCAACTAAATAGTGCAACTATTGGCGCCGTATTAGCCCCTGGTTTTGCTATGGGTGATGCAATCGCTTTCTTTGAAAATTTATCAACAACTAAACTACCTCAGGGTTATAGTCATGACTACTTAGGTGAAGCGCGTCAATTTGTAACTGAGGGCGGTGCGTTATACGTGACTTTCTTACTCGCGATATTCATCATATTCTTAGTGTTGGCAAGTCAGTTTGAAAGTGCACGCGATCCACTGGTTATTCTAATGACAGTACCTTTAGCGGTTAGTGGAGCGTTAGTTGCTCTTGCTTGGGGTGCCGCAACCATGAATATCTATACACAAGTTGGTTTGATTACCTTAGTGGGTTTGATTACTAAACATGGTATTTTAATTGCTGAAGTTGCAAAAGAAGAACAATTGCATCATGGATTAGATAAAATATCAGCTGTTAAGAAAGCAGCTGCAGTACGTTTGCGCCCGATATTAATGACGACAGCGGCAATGGTAGCGGGTCTTATTCCATTATTATTTGCAACCGGTGCAGGGGCAGTCAGTCGTTTCGGTATTGGTATTGTTATCGTGGCAGGTCTATCTATTGGTACTTTATTTACCCTATTTATATTACCTGTAATCTACTCATTTATTGCAAGTGACCATAAAAAATCCGAAGAATTTGATGAGTCATTAACACCAAAAGTAAATGCAATAGAAAATAAAGCAGAATAATCATTAAATTCTTTAAAAGCATTTAATGAACATGTCGATGAAGTAGGTTTAAATATTGAACCTACTTCATATTTTTCTAAAGATTGATGGTTAATCACTTTCTTTAATTGTAAAAAAAATGACTTATCCTAGAGTTAAAGAAGACATTTAACTATAGGTATTATCATGCTCCCCTTCATCAATAATCTTTCTATTCGCAGTAAACTATTTGGCCTAACCTTCTTACCTTTAATAGGCTTTGTCTACTTTGCAAGCCACTATTTCATTGAAACTTATCAAGAAAAAATAACACTTGAAGAAATGCTCATTTTAACCGAGTCAGCTTCAGTTAGTGCTCTATTGGTACATGAATTACAAAAAGAACGTGGCGCTTCAGCAGGTTACCTATCTTCGAAAGGTAATAAATTTCAACAAGCCATTGTAAAACATCGAGCAACGACGGATCAAAAAGTAGAAACATTGCAAAGTTTCATTGAAGCAACGGAATTAACCCCACAATTAACTTCGCTTTTTTCGCAAGTTAACACTCAATTAAATAAAGTGCCTAATATGCGCAAGCAAGTAGATAATTTATCGGTGAGTATTAGCGATGAAGTTGCTTTTTATACACAGTTGAATGCTCTGCTCCTTTCAATTATCGATAATACTGCTAACCAAAATAAAAATGCTGAGTTAGCTATTTCAGCTGTAGCAATTGGTAGTTTCTTACAACACAAAGAGCGAGCAGGTATAGAACGTGCAGTGCTAAGTAATGTATTTGCAAAAAATAATTTCACACCTGCTTTGTTAGAAAAATTTATTCGTCTATTGGCAGAGCAAGAAGCTTATTTAGATAAATTTACTGCGCATGCGACACCAGAACAACTTACTATTTATGAAGAAAATTTAACCGCAGACGCCTTAGCATCAGTGGAAGGTTATCGAGAACTTGCACTTAGTAAAATGGCTGAAGGCAACTTTAATACAGATCCAACCATTTGGTTCGATACCATTACAACTAAGATAAACCAATTAAAATCCATTGAAGAAACTCTATTGGCAAAGTTACGCGATCATAATGTCAGTCTAATAAAAGAAAATCATTCACTTTTAATCAACTTATCTATCGCTATTTTAGTACCGTTAATTTTAGTTTTGCTACTGTCCTTTTACATAGCAAATCAATTGCATATAGGAATCAATGAAATAACCAGCAAACTCAATAAAATTACAAGTAGTGACGACCTAAGTTTACGTGTAGCAGTTGATAGTAATGATGAACTTGGCATGATAAGTAACACAATCAACCAACTCGTTACACACCTTCAAGGATTGGTCGATAAAATTCAAAATGCTTCTATGATGCTAAAAGCTAATATTGCAGAGAATATAAATAATAATCACAAGATTCAAAAAAATATTGCGAATGGATCAGATCAAGTTATCTCTGTAGTAACAGCGACAACAGAAATGAGCAGCACTGTTGCTGATATCGCTCGTAATGCCATACAAGCATCATCGGAAACAGAAAAAGCAAAAAATGAAACCATTCATGGTAATCATGAAGTTGAAGAAACGATTGATAATATCAACCGCCTATCAACGGAGCTCAATAATGCATCTATCGTTATCGAAAAATTAAATGGTTCAGCCATGAACATTGGTAAGTTTCTTAATGTAATAAGAGAAATATCTGAGAAGACCAATTTATTAGCACTCAATGCAGCGATTGAAGCAGCGAGAGCGGGTGAATCAGGAAGAGGTTTTGCAGTAGTAGCAGATGAAGTGCGTAGTCTTGCATTGCAAACTAAAGAGTCAACTAATGAAATAGAAGCGATGATCGCGGAGTTACAAACCAGCTCTCATGCAGCACAAACAGCAATGAGCAATGGTATTAACATGGTTGAAAAAAGTGTTCACGATGCAAAACAAACAGGTAAAGATATCGCACATATTACTAATTACATTCAGCAAATCAACGCAATGAATGAACAAATTGCAACGGCTGCAGAAGAGCAAAGTTGTGTGACTGAAGACATTAACCGCAACATGATCCATATACAAGACGGTTATAGTGAAATGCAAACCAGTTATGAAAATATAGAAAAATGCAGTGAATTAGTAGATACGTTAGCCAATGAACTAAATGATACGGTGAAGAAGTTTAAAATATCTTAAATAAAGAGAATGAGGAGAAGCAACTTGCTACCAACTATGTGCTGGTAGCAAGCTTATACTATTAAATACCGTATTGGGCACGATATGCTTTAACAGACTCAAGGTGTTGTTGCATTTCAGGTAAGGTTTCAAGGTAGCTGACTACATCAGCAAGTTGTACAATTGAAATCACTTTCGCGTTGTAATCTCGCTCTACTTCTTGAATAGCAGATAACTCTGCTTTACCTTTTTCTTGGCGGTCTAACGCTATTAACACACCAGCAAGCTCTGCTTTATGTGCATTAATGATATCCATCGATTCACGGATAGCCGTGCCAGCTGTGATAACATCATCCACTAGCATTATTTTTCCAGTTAACTCCGAACCCACCAAACTTCCACCTTCACCGTGAGTCTTAGCTTCTTTGCGATTAAAACAATATGGCACATCTAAGTCGTAATCATTGGACAATGCAACCGCAGTCGTCGTCGCAATGGGAATACCTTTATAAGCAGGGCCAAATAGTAGATCATAAGCAATGCCTGAATCTTGTAATGCAGCGGCATAAAAACGGCCTAATCGAGCTAAATCTCGACCTGTATTAAACAAGCCTGCATTAAAGAAATAAGGGCTAACTCTACCTGATTTAAGGGTGAACTCACCAAATTTTAACACTTGTTTTTCGATCGCAAATTCAATAAATTCTTTCTGATAATCTTTCATTCTCTACTCCGCGTTTAATGCTTTCTTTTGTTCAATAACTAATTTATCGATACCGCCTTTAGCTAGACTTATCATGGCGAATAGTTGCTCATGGCTAAACGCACCTTCTTCCGCAGTACCCTGTATTTCAATTATGCCACCCGTTTCTGTCATGACAATATTCATATCTGTTTCTGCATTTGAATCTTCAGCGTAATCCAGATCGCATACTGGAATACCTTTATAAATACCCACTGAAACAGCCGCAACAAGCTGCTTTAAAGGACTTTTCTTCAACTTTCCTTCAGCCACCATCCAGTTCAATGCATCTGCTAACGCGATACAAGCACCGGTAATGGATGCTGTTCGCGTACCACCATCAGCCTGAATCACATCACAATCAACTGTGATCATATTCTCACCAAGCGCTTTTAAATTTACAGCCGCACGCAATGAACGTGCAATTAAGCGTTGGATCTCTAAAGTGCGTCCGCCTTGTTTACCCGTCGCAGCTTCGCGCTGATTACGGTTATGGGTGGCACGAGGTAGCATTGCATATTCAGCAGTGATCCAACCTTTCCCCTTACCCCTTAAAAAATGGGGTACGGATTCAGAGACAGTCGCATTACATAAAACTTTGGTATTACCGACTTCAATTAATACAGAACCTTCAGCATAATTTGTATAATGGCGCGTAATTTTAATATCGCGGTTTTGCTCAGAAGTGCGATTGCTTGGGCGCATAGATAAAAAAGCCTTATGGTTAAATGAGGGGCATTATACCTGTTATCAATCGAGGTGCAAAAATACAGGTAAAATTGAAATAAATAGATTTACGCTAAATTAATACGTTAACTCTAATAGCCAGATTGATAAATAACCATCTGATTAAAGCCTTTATCCTGTGCTTGATATAAAGCTTGTTCTGCACGTCGACTCAACTCTGTTTCCGGATACTTGCCATTTGGCAGCATACATACTGCACCAATACTGACGGAAAGTATCTCACCCACTGGTGCACCTTTAAACTCAACCCCCCAACTATTCATCATATAAAAAATGTCAGCAGCAATCGCTTTTAATCCATCTTCATCTGTATTAGGTAGAATAACCATAAACTCTTCACCATGAAAACGAGAGAGTGAGTCTGCTGGACGTTTAATAATACTTTGCAAACGACCAGCTAATTCAATCAAGCACTCATCACCAGCGGCTCTTCCATACACTCCATTGAAGAGTTTAAAGTTATCAACATCAATAATAAGTAAAGATATTTGTTCACCTGAACGTCGTCCTCTTATCCATTCTTTAGATAATTGCTCCTGGAAATAGTATTGATTTGGTAAGCCTGTTAAATAATCTCGCATGCCGATTGTTTCATATTTTGACTTTATTTTTTCTAATTCAATATTCAATTTTTTTACATTAGACAATCGCAACATTAATAAAACCAATAAGAAAGCGAGAACTGCAATTGCCATCCAATATGCTGATACATCCCTATTTTTCTCATAAATAACAGGTAGCCAACGATTTAATATGTACTGCTGTTCCTGCAAGGTAATTGAAGCAATAACACGATTAAATATATCTAAAAGCACGGGGTCATCTATCGCGACGGCCACAGAAAAAGCATTTTGCTCCTCAAATTTATCCACTATTTTCATTTCTGGATACTGTTCTTGTATGCTTTTGGTCATTACTGGTAATGATTCAATAAAACCATAAATTTCTCCACTATTCACCGCCTTTAAGCCTGCTTCGATAGATTTATATTCAATCAAGTTTCCATCGGGGTAAAGTTCATCAAACCGATCTTTATAACCATACCCTTCTACTATGCCTAAAGGCCTATGCAATGCTTGCTGAAGGGTATAAGTTTTATTATCCTGATGCGTCGCTAACACCAATGGAAAGTGTAAATACGGAGAAGAAAAAGCCATGTAAGTTAAACGTTTATTCGTTGAACTAATCACGGGAATAAAATCACACTTGCCTGCTCTAAATGCATTTAATGTTTCAACCCATGTATGAGTTTCTACAAGCATAACAGGCTTATCAATACGTTTAGCAAACAAGGCTAAAAATTCAGCACCGATACCAATATATTCACCATTTTCTATCGCCTCAATAGGCAGCCAATCGGGATCGACACACATTTTCATTGGCCCATGTAGGTTTAAGTATTCACGCTGTCGTTCCGATAAAAATGGTCTTTTAACAAGTTCAATATCTTCATGCTTTAACGCTTTTGAACTACCCAATAATGACCATTTACGGCTCAGTTCATTCCGTTCACTTTTATTTAACGCCAATAGTCCTTTATTTAAAATATTACGTAATACAATATTATCTTTATGCACAGCCATAAAATAGGGTGAATTAATAATTGCTTTGTCGTCATTCAGTGCTGTATTTCTAACACCTTGAATCGAAGAACTTTGCAAATAATAGTTGATCACCTCATAGGCATCTAAAACAGCATCAACATTTCCCAATTTCAATTGTTCAATAGCAGTTTCGATATCCGTTGTTAATACTAGATTGAGAGAAGGATATTGGCTCTCAAGTCGCTCTTGATACATAGTTCCTTCAACCACCGAAATCGACTTTAGCTTATTAAAATCTGTAGAGTCCTCTGCATTATCAAGCGTTAATAATCCATTTAATGGCGTTAATGCATAGTATTGGGTGAAAATCGCATATTGTTCTCGGGTAGGTGTTATTTTCATATTAGAAATAACATCGATATCTTTATTCTTTAATTTCCCCAAATAATCAACCCATTGATATCCGATAATAAACTCAATGTCTAAGCCTACTTTATTGGCGACTAAACTTATTAAGTCATTACTGTAACCAGATGCTTTACCGTTATCGATAAAATTATATGGGGCCCACGCTTGTTGAACATGTACTTTGATTAAAGGGTTTTGTTCAATATATAAAACCTCTTGCTCTGTTAACTCGAGGCTAGTAGGGGAAATTTGAGCGATAGCCATATTGACACTGCAGAATGCAGTAAAGCAGAGTGTATAAAGGCACCTAATGAATAAGAAATTTACAAACCAGCATATCATACGGAACCCTTTATTTAGTGAGGGTATTTTATCAAAAAGTAAAATGTATATGTAATAAGTAAGAGCAAAAAACTTAAAACGAATCAATGCACTGTGATGGTCTTAACATCAGCGCAATCAGTACAGGACATAATCTTAATCATAATAAGATTCAATCTTTAGTTTATAGCCGTTACCATTCAGGTGTAATATTCAGCAAGTAGTAAATTGAACAGATTATAGGCAGAAAGAGGAACATCTGACGGGTTAAATCGACACTTTCAACAACCAAGAGGACTGCCGTCTGGGTCGTTAGCTTGAACGATAACGGTCTATAATTTCATAGCGTAAGTGAGTTATTACTTACGCTATTTTTATTACCTAAAAAAGCTATTTTTTAGGTAATTGATCGATATTAAGAATAACAGTTTCAAGTGGTAGTACTAAGGCTTTTTCTTGAGCAAATTTTGTGCCTTTGACTTGCACTATAATTTGCTGTGTCTGCTGCTTATTCAAGAATAACTCTGCATAGTATTGTTGTACTTGTTCAAGTGTTACCGAGTCCAATAACTCAACATAATCGAGCTTAGTATCTATCTCAGCTTTATCACTCAGCCATTCATTCGTTAAGTATGAAAACTCACCACTTTGATTACTAGGTTTAGCAAGATAATTTGCAATATGTGCCTTTTTTATCTCTTCAAAGTCAGCGATTTTCGTTTCCATCAAACTCTTGTTGAAGTTATCTAAAAAAGCTTGGAATCGTTCATACAATGCTGCGGTCCCGATTGTCGGACTTTGTGTAAACAAACCAAATGCAACACTATCATTCACAGGAAAGCTTGCGGTAAATGGCGAGTAGGTTAATTGTTCTTGTGTACGAATTTGATCATAAAAAGCAGGTTGCAATAATTTGTTTAATAACTCTGCTTTAGCGAATGAAACAGGCTCTGTATTTTTGGCTAAATATGCACTGACTAGCGCATCATCTTCTTTGCCCGACTGAATAACATAATTTAAAGCACCAGCTTTAGGATCCGCATTGATACGCTTGATTTGATAAAATGCTTGAGGTTGGATTTTGATATGCGTTTTTAACTGCGCAGTTAATTGCATAACATCAATGGTAGTGAAGTTCCCCAACGCTAATAAACGCACACTAGATTCTGTAAATACCTGTTGAGTGAATTTATTCAAATCATCTATCTTAACGCTATCGACTTCGGCTAATAATGTTTCATTTGACCATGACGGTTGACGAACAACTTGCCTCATTCCATCCAAACCTAAATCCATCGCTTTGCTTTTAGACTTGTTGTTTAACCGGCGTATTAATTCTTGTTTCGCTAGATTCAAAGACTGCTCATCAATCTTCAAATTTTTGATATGGTCAAGTAATGTCAGTAACAACTTATCTTGTTTATCACTATAACCACTAGTACTAATTAATAAGCCGTTATTACTACTCAAAGAAAAATTTAATCCAGCTTCTTGAGTCATGAAATTTAATTCTGAGAACTGCTTTTGTAAAAGATTCAACAGTAAGTTAATTTCAACTCTCGCTTTTGGACTCTGATCGCTTAGGTTGTTATTAAGTTGTAATTTATAACTGCCTTTAGGCTCTTCTAACTCACTTTGCTTGTACCAAACAGATAAACCAGATTCATTAACAAGTTTAACTGCCTGTTCGCTGCTTTCCTTTTTCACTAATGCTAAGTTTTCAGGTAGCCATTCATTACTCACTGGTAATGTCATAGCCGACTGAATGCTTTTTGCTTCTTTGCTCCACATTGCTAGACGTGAAGTTTTAATTTTTGCTTGTGAATATTGGCCTTGATAAAAAGGAATGTCCTTCTCTACCACTGCTTCTGAAGACATCAAAAATACACGACTATTTTCAGGTGTTAAATACCCTAATAATTGCGCAATGAACTTTTCATTAAAGGCATCTAAACGAAATGAGGAATAGAGCAAATCTTGTAATGGATAGATCTGCATATTCGCTGACAATGACATAACATAGTTAAAACCAGCGCTTTTAGGTAAGAATTGAAAATAATTATCTAAGCTTTTTTTCTGCTCTGAATACTGTAATTCATTAATCCCTTTTTCTTGGATCAAATTAATATAAGCAAACAGGCTCGCTATCACAGTATCTTGTTCTGTTAAACCTTTATTGGTTAATTTAAACTGCATACTAAATAAGGAATACTGATCACTGTGTGGACCGTAAAAGCCTGCCATCACTGACTCAACGAGCCCTAACTGTTGTAAATAATCAGATAATCCACCTTTATGATCAGAGCCTAATAAACGACTAATATAACCGCCAGGTTGATACATATATTCATCTGTAACGCTTGGCACTAAAAAGTTAACTTGTAACAGTTTTAAGTCTGCCGTTGGTTTCATTTGTACTTCTAATGCTAACTCTTGCTCTGTCACTAACGGAGTAATGATTAATGGCTTATCGACTTTATTATTAGGAATTTGCGATAAGTATTCCGCAACCACTGTTTGCAACTCTTCAATCGAGCGAGGACTAGTTACTGCTACTTTCATAGTGTTAGCAGAATAGTTTTGTTTAAAGAACAGCTCTAATTCTTTCTGTAAACTACTGCCAGGTTTATCGATTAAGGTTGTTAAGTCACCCGTACTAAAACGCGCCATAGGATGTTCAGGATTTAATGTGTAACGCTGTAGGGCATATAACTTACGCATATCATTATCAAAGTAAGTTTTATGCTCTGCATTAACTGTATGACGCTCTTTTTCAGCATACTTTTCATCTAATAATGGAGCGCGCATCACATCGCCTAACCTATCTAATGCCTCTGGAAATGCACTATCGTTTACTTCAAAACCATACACAGTACTCTCTTGTGATGTATACGCATTGGTATAGCCACCATTTTGGCTCATGAATTTACTGTATTCATTGATCACAGGGTATCTTTCAGACCCCAGGAATAACATATGCTCTAAATAATGTGCTAAACCCAACTGTGAATCAGGATTGTGCATACTCCCAACAGGCACAGATAACGAAGCGGCACTATTTTTTAAATCAGGATCTGAAACCAATAACACTTCCAATTGATTATTGAGGCGGATCACTTGATATTGGCGCGTATCATTTGGACTTTGAGTTAATGTACTTTTAAGAATTTCAAAACTTTTCATAGTAGGCTCATCAGATTTAGGATTTGTATCAGCCTGTAAAAAGGCAGAGAAGCTGAACAAGAAAAAAGAAAATAGTAAGTAAATAGGCTTAATTGACTGCATTCAATGAGCTCTTTTAATTGTGAGTAAAAGTGAATTATTCAGACTATTCACTATGCTATAAGTTCATTTAAAATAAAAGCGTTTAAACAAGAGTAAACAACCCTATTGAAATAATAAATGGTTGTCTAACCCTGCGTTAATAACACTCCCCTTTAAAGTATGTATCAACTAACCTTTAATGGTCACTCGATGCATTTTCCTTGGTTGGTCGCCATAATCAGTCACCGCGAAATGTTGTGTGCACCGATTATCCCAGATAGCAATAGAGTTTGGCTGCCATTGAAAACGAACGTGGAATTCTTCCTTTCTAGCGATCGCAAATAACTTATTGAGCAATGCTTGGCTCTCTTGGTCCTCTAATTCAACGATCTTTTTTGTGTATTGTTCATTAATAAATAAACCTTCAATATTTGTTTCTGGGTGCTTCACCACCATCGGATGAATGACAGGTGGATATTCTTTCGACTTTTCAGCCACATAACTAGCACCGTTTTTATCTTTTTTATCGTAACGACTTCCCTCAAAAGCGTGCAGCGCATGAAGACAACTTAGGCAACGAAGTTTCTTTTTTTCATCCTCAGACAATGAGTCAAAAACCGCTTCCATAGATGTCCATATTGTATCACCGCCACTTTCAGGAATATGCTGAGCATGAAGAATTGAGCATTTGGGAGGTGTTTCAAGCCAAGTTAAATCCGTGTGCCAATAGCTTTTCCCTGGCGGATTGCCTTTGGAAACTTCAATAACAATAATTTGTTCAGCACCTTTTACGTTTGGGAAGAAAGGATGAATAGGCGCAAGCTCGCCAAATCTTCGCCCCACTGCTAAATGCTCTTCTGGTGTCAGCAATTGTTCTCTGAAAAAAAGTACTTTGTACTTTAAAAATGCCTGATACAGTAAAATAAACTCATCGTCATTAATTGCATTTAAAGTGATATCACTTATAACCGCTCCGATTTTAGGAGATAGTGGAGTAACTTTCATAAACTGGCCATTGACTGAGAGGAAACTTACAAAACGTAATTTAATTATACCAATCACGTTAATTAACTGTTCTATTTTACGCGGAGAACCATCTACTAAGACCGTTAGAGGAAAGAAAAAATTCGATAAATCAGGAAATAATCACGATATTGTTTTATTAACAGCGCTATCGATAACCAAACTGCAGATGTTTTTTTACATAAAAGGTATTTTTATACCTGTAACCAAAATGTCGTTGGCCCATCATTAGTTGACGTAACTTGCATATCTGCGGCAAAAATCCCATTTTCAACATGGCAATTTAATTGCCTACATTGCTCACTGAACAGTTGATACAAACGTTCAGCTTCTGCAGGTTCAGCGCCATTACTAAACCCAGGACGGTTTCCTTTTTTAGTATCTGCCACTAATGTAAATTGTGAAATCACTAGTAGCTGACCACCAGCTTGTTGAACATTTAAATTCATTTTCCCATCTTGATCTGAAAAAATACGATAGGCTAATACTTTCTCAGCTAAACGTTGGGATTGCTTATCCGTATCGCCCTTTTCAACACCCAACAATACTAACAGACCACTTTTAATGGCACCTACGGTTACACCTTCAACCACAACAGATGCATCGGTCACTCGTTGAATCATTGCAATCATTGATTCTCCTCCACCAATGTTGATGATTCATCTGCTGTCGGCTTATTATGCTCAATTAAAAACTCTTCTAATGTTGCTGTTACTTCTGCCCCTACTAATACAATCAACCAACTAAAATAGGTCCAGATAAACATAATGGGAATCACGGCTAATGCACCATAAATAATCTGTTGAGACGGGAAGTTTGTAATATATAAAGTAAAAAGGTCTGTAGCAAAAGTGAATAATAGTGCAGCAACAAAACCACCAATCAAGGCATAACGAAAACTAACACGTTGATGAGGCACCAAAGTATAAACACCAGCAAATGCTAACCAAGTAAAAATAAATGGCATTACAGTTAACGCCTGTTGCCCTATAGATAAATAACCTTCATTTTTCATAATAGAAAAAAGATAAGAGCTCAGTGCAATACTGGCACCAATAATCACAGGACCCAAGCTTAAAATTGTCCAATAAATAGTAAACGCATGGACTATTGAGCGTTTATTAGTGCAACGCCAAATTCTATTAATGGTTTGATCAATAGTCGAAATCAATAACAAAGCAATCACAATTAACGAGCCAATACCCATCATGCTCATTTTTTTAGTATTATCTATAAAACCATTCATATGTTCTTTAACTGCATTTCCCGCCGTTGGCACAAAATTGTTATAGATAAGGTTTTCTATAATTTCATTTAATTCAGAAAACATAGGAAAGGCAGATAACATATAAAAGATAACAGCAAGAAAAGGAACAACGGATAATAACGTCACATAGGCAAGGTGCCCTGCCGGTACGTTAATCTTATCTTCACGGCTACGTTCCCATAGAAAGAGACTGTACGAATAGGACAACTTAACCACATGTAATAACTTTTTTTTATTCAATCTCAAAATCATCTTCCTTGATATGGAATAACCCTAATACTTCGATGTATAAAGTTAGAGAACTTAAAATAGACTCTACTATACGCATAAATAACAACCAAAAAAAAGGTCTTACCGAAGTAAGACCTTAATATTAGATTATTTTTCGTTTAAAGAAACGAATTAACCTTTAGTTGGACGAGCCGCACGTTTACGCTCGTTTTCCGTTAATAGTTTCTTACGGATACGAATGCTTTGTGGCGTTACTTCTACCAATTCATCAACATCAATAAACTCTAATGCTTGTTCAAGCGTTAGTTTAATTTCTGGAGATAACGTTTGTGCTTCATCTGTACCAGATGCACGAACGTTAGTAAGTTGTTTACCACGTACACAGTTCACTGTTAAATCGTTAGAACGATTATGAATACCGATGATTTGACCTTCATATACTTCTGTACCGTGACCTAAGAATAGACGACCACGATCTTGTAAGAAGAATAAAGAGTAAGTAACCGCTTTACCTGCTTGATTACAAACTAAAACACCATTTTGACGTTGACCAATTGTACCGCCTTTATGAGGACCGTAATGATCAAAGCTATGGTATAGAAGACCAGAACCAGACGTTAATGTCATGAATTCAGTTTGGAAACCGATTAAACCACGACTTGGGATCATGAAGTCTAAACGTACACGTCCTTTACCATCAGGGATCATGTTAGTTAATTCCGCTTTACGGATACCTAACTGTTCCATGATTGAACCTTGGTGCTCTTCTTCACAGTCAACGGTCAATGTTTCCATTGGCTCATGTAATTGACCATCAATCATTTTTTCAATTACTTCAGGACGAGATACCGCTAATTCGTAACCTTCACGACGCATATTCTCAATTAAGATACCTAAATGTAATTCACCACGACCTGATACTTTAAATTTATCTGGATCTTCAGTTTCTTCAACTTTAAGTGCAACGTTATGCACAAGCTCTTTAGTTAAACGGTCAAGAATGTTACGTGAAGTAACATATTTACCTTCTTTACCACAGAATGGTGAAGTGTTTACTTGGAATGTCATGGTTACTGTTGGTTCATCAACAGTTAATGGTGGCATTGCTTCAACATTGTTTTGTGCACAAATTGTGTCAGAAATTTTAAGCTCGCCTAAACCACTGATTGCAATGATATCGCCAGCTTCTGCAAGTTCAACATCATGACGCTCAAGACCTAAGTAACCTAATACTTGACCAACTTTACCTTTACGTTCTTTACCATCAGCACCGATTACAGTTACTTGTTGGTTAACTTTAACGTTACCACGAGTAATACGACCAACACCGATAACACCAACGTAAGAGTTGTAATCAAGTTGAGAGATTTGCATTTGGAAATCACCATCGCGATCTGCTTCTGGTGGAGCAACACTATCAACGATAGTTTGGAATAAATCTTCCATGTTCTCTGTTTTAGTATCCATATCGATACTTGCCCAACCATTTAATGCAGATGCATAAACAACTTGAAAGTCTAATTGGTCATCAGTAGCGCCTAGGTTATCAAATAGATCAAATACTTGATCCATTACCCACTCAGGACGTGCGCCTGGCTTATCAATTTTGTTAATAACAACAATTGGCTTAAGACCATGTGCGAATGCTTTTTGTGTTACGAAGCGAGTTTGTGGCATTGGACCATCAACTGCATCAACGATCAAACAAACACTGTCTACCATAGATAGGATACGCTCAACTTCACCACCGAAGTCAGCATGTCCAGGAGTATCTACGATATTGATATGGTAGTCGTTCCATACAATGGCTGTATTTTTTGCAAGAATGGTGATACCACGTTCTTTTTCAAGATCGTTAGAATCCATTACACGTTCTTCAGAACCACCACGTGAATCTAATGTACCAGACTGCTCTAACAGTTTATCAACCAAAGTTGTTTTACCATGGTCAACGTGAGCAATAATGGCAATATTTCTTAATTTATCTAACGACATAACGCGCCTCAAAAATAACTACTAATTAAAAATACCAATTAAATAAAAATAGAGGTTCCACTTTTATTTAATTGGTATAAAAAGAATTGGACTACTGAAAGCATTTTAAACAGACATAGCCAAATGTGCGCACATTGTAAACATAATTTCAAAAATAGAAAGTTTTAAGTCGGTCACAGTTAGCTTAAATATTGAAAATTTGTAAAAAATGAACTTAACATCGCCTTAGCCATGCAGTCGCACCAAAATAGAACGGCCACGCACCATTTAGGTGCTTATTTTTGCATAACAAGCCATTTCGCAAAATAAAAACATAGGTATAATGATTAGGTCAAGTTGCACCGATTTAGCTACTTGGATGTAAAAGATAGTTCAGAATTACGATAAATCGTTTTTATATAATTAACGATTTAATCCACAATAATTTGATATCAAATGAGGTTCTAAAACATGTCTGTACAAACTCTGCAAGACGTTCTAGCTATGATTAAAGAGCAAGACGTACAATTCGTTGATTTACGCTTTACTGATACACATGGTAAAGAGCAACACGTATCCATTCCACATCATCAAGTAACTGAAGACTTTTTCGAAGAAGGTAAAATGTTTGATGGCTCTTCAATCGCGGGTTGGAAAGGGATCCAGGACTCAGACATGGTATTAATGCCTGTGCCATCTACAGCAGTCCTAGACCCGTTTACAGATGATGTAACCTTAAATTTACGTTGTAACGTATTAGAACCAAAAACAATGCTAGGGTACGATCGTGACCCACGTTCTGTGGCGATTCGCGCAGAAGCTTACATGCGTTCAACAGGTATTGCTGACACAGTATTATTTGGACCAGAGCCAGAGTTCTTCTTATTTGACGACGTTAAATATGGCAACACAATGCAAGGTGCTTTCTTCTCTATCGACGCAAAAGAAGCAGCTTGGAACTCAGGTACTTCTTATGAAGACGGTAACACAGGTCACCGTCCTGGTGTTAAAGGTGGTTACTTCCCAGTTGCACCGGTTGATTCATCACAAAACATCCGCTCTGCTATGTGTTTAATCATGGAAGAGATGGGACTAGTTGTTGAAGCTCATCACCACGAAGTAGCAACAGCGGGTCAAAATGAAATTGCTTGTCGCTTCAATACCATGGTTGAGAAAGCCGATGAACTGCAAATTTATAAATATGTTGTTCATAACGTAGCTCACGCATACGGACAAACAGCGACATTTATGCCTAAGCCAATTATCGGCGACAACGGTTCAGGTAATCACTGTCACCAATCTTTAGGTAAAGATGGCGTGAACTTGTTCTCTGGTGATCAATATGGCGGTCTTTCTGAACTAGCGCTTTATTACATTGGCGGTATTATCAAACACGCTAAAGCACTTAACGCATTCACTAATGCTTCTACTAACTCGTACAAACGTTTAGTACCGCATTTTGAAGCACCTGTTATGCTTGCTTACTCAGCAGGTAACCGTTCTGCATCTATCCGTATTCCAATTGTACCAACTGCTCGTGCAGCGCGTATTGAAGTACGTTTTCCAGATCCAACAATGAACCCTTACCTAGGATTCTCTGCAATGTTAATGGCGGGTCTTGACGGTATCAAAAACAAGATCCACCCAGGTGAATCATTAGATAAAGACTTATACGATTTACCAAAAGAAGAAGCAGACGCTATTCCGCAAGTTGCTGTTTCTTTCGAAGAAGCATTAGCAGCATTAGACGCTGATCGTGACTTCCTTCTTGAAGGTGGTGTATTTACAAATGAAGCTATCGATGCCTACATCGGCCTGAAAACGGCACAATGTGAATCAGTTTCACGTGCAACGCATCCAAAAGAGTTTGAATTATACTACAGCGTATAAAGTAGTGAGTTAACGCTTATTCAACTCTAAAAAGGATCGCCATTTGCGATCCTTTTTTATCTGTTTTGATTTCTACCTTCCTCACAATTCAATAATACAAAAGCATATATTTCACCTGTAATACCTTACAATCTCTACATAAATAGCACCTTTGGCAATCTGGTCTAGATATTGCTAGATTAAAACGAATATTTATGTTTAACCTTTGAAAAATAACTCGGTTGCTAACAGCAACACTATATAAAACAAGTAGGAGCCTTACATGAGTGGAAACCAAGTCCGCCTTCAAGCAATTGAACAAATTACTAACCGTGCACCAAAAAAGGTCGCTCAAACTGAACCACTAAAACAAATCTGGGCACAAGATGTGTTCAATTTGCAAAGAATGTCAGAAGCGTTATCTAAAAATGCGTTTAAAGCGATTAAACAAACTGTTCAAAGTGGTGCAGTATTAGATAAAGCAACTGCTGATATCGTTGCTTCTGCGATGAAAGATTGGGCTATCTCAAAAGGTGCTAAATTCTTCTCTCACGTTTTCTACCCAATGACCAACATCACCGCAGAAAAACATGATGCCTTCATCATTACTAACTCTGAAGGTAATGCAATTAATGAGTTTACTGGTAGCCTATTGATTAAAGGCGAACCAGATGGTTCTTCTTTCCCGAACGGTAGTTTACGTATGACTAACGCAGCGCGTGGTTATACTGCATGGGATCCAACAAGCCCTGCGTATATTCAACAAACAGCGAATGGCGCAACATTAATGATCCCAAGTGTGTTCATGTCTTGGACTGGTGAAGCACTAGATAAAAAAATCCCACTTCTTCGTTCAAATGCAGCAATGAACAAAGCAGCGCAAAAAGTATTGTCATTAATGGGCGAAACTGACATCGCAGATGTAGGTTCAAGCTGTGGTCCAGAGCAAGAGTACTTCTTAATCGATGAAAACTTTGCTAACGCACGTCCAGATTTACTATTAACAGGTCGTACACTTTTCGGTGCAGCACCAGCTAAAGGTCAACAATTTGATGATCACTACTTCGGTGCGATTCCAGCACGTGTTCAAGTGTTCATGCAAGACTTTGAAGACAAATTATACAAGCTAGGTATCCCAGCTAAAACTCACCACAACGAAGTTGCACCTGGACAATTTGAAATTGCTCCTTACTACGGCGCAGCTAACATTGGTGCAGACCAACAACAACTTCTTATGACAACAATGAAGCAAACTGCTAAAGAGCACGGCTTCCTATGTTTATTACATGAAAAACCATTCGCAGGTGTAAACGGTTCAGGTAAGCACGTGAACTGGTCTGTTGGTAACAGCACACAAGGTAACTTATTAGATCCAGGTAAGACTCCTCACTCTAACTTAGAATTTTTATTGTTCTGTGGTGCGGTTATTCGTGGTGTACATAAATACGGCCCGTTATTACGTGCAGTAATTGCGACAGCTTCAAACGACCATCGTTTAGGTGCTAACGAAGCGCCACCAGCAATTATGTCTGTTTACTTAGGTGACCAATTAGAAAAAGTATTTGAAGACATCAAAGCAGGTAAATTAACAACATCTACTGATGGCGGCGCGATGGATCTAGGTCTATCACAAATCCTTCATTTTGATCGTGATCCAGGTGACCGTAACCGTACTTCTCCGTTTGCTTTCACAGGCAACCGTTTCGAGTTCCGTGCTGTTGGTTCATCACAATCAGTTTCTGGCCCATTAGTAGCAATGAATACTATGCTTGCTGATTCATTAAACTGGATTGCTGAGAAACTAGAAGCTGCTTTAGAAACTCAAGACCAAACAGCTGCAGTTATTACAGTATTAAAAGAGTTAATGGAATTACACGGCAATGCAGTATTTGGTGGTGACGGTTATTCATCAGAATGGCACAAAGCAGCGGTAGAAGAGCGTGGTTTATTAAACCTTCCTACAACTGCTGATGCTTTACCACACTTATTGTCAGATGACGTAGTGGCATTATTCAAAAATACAGGCGTATTATCTCCTGTAGAATTAGAAAGCCGTTACGAAGTTTACGCTGAGCAATACAACCTAGCTATCGAAGTAGAAGCTAAGTTAGTAAGCGATATCGCTAAAACTAAGATCTACCCTGCTGTAATTACTTACTTATCAGAATTAACTCATGCGACTGCATCAGTTGCTGATTTAGGCATTGATCTAGATTCAAGCATTGCTAAGCAAGTTGCTGGTTTAGCAAATAGTTTAATGGCATCAGTTGCTAAACTTGATGCTGAAATCGTGAAACATGATTTTGCTAACACAGAAGCACATATGCGTTTCAGTGCTGACGTTATTTGTCCATTAATGGCTGAAGTACGTGAGTCTGCAGATCAACTTGAATTATTAGTGGCTGATGAATTATGGCCATTACCTAAATATTCAGAAATGTTATTTATCAAGTAATTTAAGTACTAAGTAATATCAGTACTAAAAACAAGCAAGAAGTGGGCATTGTCCACTTCTTGTTATTTCGACCAATTGCAACGTTTTAAAAAACATCTCAATATTCATGTTAATCGTAAAGTCGCTTGAATAAATAATCATGGTATTGACTAAGGGTTGATATTTTTAACTTAGCAGTGTTTGCCATATAATTATTTTATTGCCTAAACTGTTTATCTATCCGACAATGAGCTATTTCAATATTTAAGGTTGTTTATTATGAAATTTTCAGTTGCATGCGTATCCACTTTACTTTTTTTATCTACCTCCATAGTACAAGCAGAAACAAAAATCTATCAATGGGTTGATGCTGATGGCAGCACTCACTTTTCAGACACTGCAGTACCTGGTACAGAACAAATAACTGCCGGCAATAAAAACTTAGTCTCCGCTGACGTATTAAAACCGAACTCTACAACAAAAAAACAATCTACAACACCAACACAAGATAAAGCTATTAGCTATCAAGCAGAGATTATTTCACCTCAAGATGATATGGCAATCCGCAGTAATGAGGGAACAATAGAAGTTCATGTTAAAACA
>JAOFNL010000030.1 GCA_028041985.1 Psychromonas sp.
TAAAAAGGAAGAAAAATTTGCAAGGTTGTGGGTGAGTCAGGTTGGGTAGATATATTAAAAAGGCAAAGGTAAATAAATATGATGAACTTTAAATTTAAACGTAAAAGATTTTCTATAGGTTATGGGATTTTAATAGTTTTGTTCTTTACTTGGCTGATGTTTGGTATAGCAGCGATGATAGCGACGGTGGCAATGTTGAATGGGCCTGTCATGCCGATTTATTCAGAATTGAAATGTGAAAATGGTGTAGTGACTAGATTCGGTAGAAAAAGGTTTAGTAAAGTACGGATGAATTACATTGGTTTACGGCTAACTACAGGTAAAGAAAGGCTTTTCTTGAGTGGTTCATTTCGTGATGACATGAGTTTTCTAAGCGAGATAAATGATGAACCGATCACTATTTGTTTTCATCAAGGGATGCGAAGTTTTGGTCTGTTTGATCAATACGCTGAAATAATTTATCAAGGCCAAAGAGTAATAAATAAATACGAAGAGCGCAGGCTGTACAAATTAGGTGCTTTAGAGAGAGACGAAAGAAATATGCTGGGTCGGTTTATTATAACAATTTTCATACCATTAATTTTACTTATTATTATATACACAAAAAAAGGATATTTACCAAATGATAACAGTGTCAAATAATACTGCTGAAACTGCAGTTAGCCTTGTTGGGCTAAAACTATCCCCTGTGGCAATTGCTTCTTCTGCAAACAGTTATTCATCTGAAAATGCTGTTCCCAGTGAAGTTTCGGGGACTATAGGGGTGCTTTCAGTCATAGAGACGTTTGCATCTGTGGTTGCAAAAACATCCCCCGGTTACGGTGTTGTGATTTCAACGGCAGACCTAACAGCTAACCTTGTTAATGCAACAGCAGAGTATCAGAGCGATGGAGTTATTAGTGAAAGCACAAGTGCGGCTTTAGTTTCTTCAGTGACTTCACTTCTTACAGCGTCAGCTGTGACTCTAATTCCTGTTCTGGTAGCTTCCGCTGCAGCGGGGCCTGCTATTTTAGCTATAGGCGTGACAGGAGCAATAGCAGCAGCTGGTTTAGGGATATATGCCCTTGCCGTTGAGGGGGAGGATGGGGCTCTTTCAGATCTTGTAACTAGTATGTTTGATGGTGTGAATTCTGTGATAGAGGCCGCAACTTCAGTGCTAGAAAATGCATGGAGTGATGCTGTTGATGTAGCTGTTGACTTCTTCAATGACATTGAAGATTTTGATGTAGAAGAAGCTTTTAATGATTTTTTAGATCTGTTTGATGGTTTTTTTGGATCGGATGATCACGAACAATTCAACAACGACGAAGCCCCTAATACAGATCAAGCAGAAGCAACTACCTCTCCTATTATACTTGACCTCGATGGCGATGGTATCGAAACCACACCACTCAATACCTTCTTTGACCACGATGCAGACGGTTTTCAAGAGAAAACGGGCTGGGTTGGTGCTGATGATGGTTTATTAGTGATGGATCTTAATGGTGATGGTGAAATCAGTAACGGTAGCGAGCTCTTTGGTAGCAATACCGTTCTGGAGTCCGGCGAGTTAGCGGATGATGGTTATCAAGCACTGGATGATTTAGACAGTAATGAAGACGGTATTATTTCAGCTGAAGATGATGCATGGCAAGAGTTGAAAGTATGGCAAGATTTAGATGGTAATGCTTCCGTTGATGAAGGCGAATTAAAAACGTTAGATGAGTGGGGTATTGAAAGCCTTAATATTGAGGCTGAATCGAGTGATTATATTGATGATAATAGCAATGAGCACCAACTGACGTCATCAATGACCATGACAGACGGTACGGTTCGTGAGACTGCTGATGTTTGGTTTCAAGTGGATAACGCACAACGTCTACAAACATCGGTTGATGTCTCCGAGGAAATTCAAGCATTACCTGAGATTATCGCCTTTGGTACGGTGTCTGATTTAAGTAATGCAATGGCTGAAAATGCAACGTTACAAGGTTTGATTGAGCAATATGCGGCAGAAACAGATGCTGATGTTCGCCATGAAATGATTGAAACTATCATTTATGAATGGGCTGGCGTAACGGATGTTGACCCTTACAGTCGAGACCCTTCTAGAATATATGACCATGTAATGGATGCGCGCCAATTAGAAACTCTTGAAGCATTAGTTGGCCAAAGTTATGAAGGGACCTGGTGTTGGGGAGAAAAAGATCCAAACCCACATGGTAAAGCGGCACCTTTATTAATTGCTGAATTTGAAAAGTTTGCAACTTATGTTGAAGCACAATTATTAGCACAAACAGAATACAAAGAATACTTTAGTTGGATGTCTACTAGTTACAGTGCTGATGGCAGTGGTATTTTGGCTGATTTTTCACAATTCGAAACTATTGTGTTGGATTTACAAAGTAGCGGTAATCTCAGTGACATAGAAGAGATAGCGGCTATTGCAGAGGCGTTAGGGACTTATTCATCTGGTTTTAGGTCAGAACAGGAAGCTAGTTTTGCAAGTTTAATACAAGCGGCTCCCACGTTAGTCTCTATTTTAGACGGAACGTTTATTGAGGGCACTGATGCAAGTGAAACTTTGCAAGGTAGTTATCAAGATAAAGATGAAGTGATCGATGGCCAAGAAGGAGATGACCTGCTTTATGGCGGTGGTGGCGATGACATTTATAACTTTATAGCAGGTCATGGTAGTGACCGTATTCTGGATACTAGTGGTGTTGATAAAATCTATTTAGGTGAGGGTTTTACGCCTGATAATCTTCTTTTAACACGTGATGCAACCACAGTTTGGATTCAACGTCTTGATGAGAATGGTGAGTTGACTGGCGATAGCATTCAAATTGATAATTTTTATCATTTTGACGGCACGTTAGATACGCCAATTGAGAGTATTCTCTTTAGTACTGGGGAGAGTTGGGATATTGATGAAATCCAAGAAAAATTTATCGCAAGTATCGATGAAGGCGATAACGAAATATACGCTTCAACCGCAGATGACCAATTAGATGCGTTAGACGGCGATGATACTGTCTGGGGGTATGCAGGCGATGACCAATTATTAGGTAATGCAGGTAATGACAATATCAATGGTGGTGAAGGGAATGACATATTAAACGGCGGTACGGGTGATGATGCATTAACGGGAGGCGATGGCTCTGATACTTATGTATTTTCTGCTGGCCATGGCATAGATACTATCCACAATTATGATAATGACATTGATTCTATTGATAGTCTTTATTTTGATGAAACAGTGGCACCAGACGATGTATCTATGTTACGTGATGGAGATGACCTGGTTATAAATGGACAAGAGGGCGATGTGATATATGTTAAGTCGTTCTTTGATGATAGTGCTATAACTCCTTATGCGATTGATAGTATTGCCTTTGCTGACGGGACTGAATGGGACAAAAGCTATATTCTTGATGCCATTAAAATTATTACTGAAAGTGATGATTTGGTTATTGGTTACGATGCTCAGGATGAAACCATTAATGGGCTTGGTGGTAATGATACGCTTTATGGTCGTTCTGGTGATGACATCTTGTTGGGAGATGTTGGTGCGGATAAATTATATGGCGAAGAGGGTGACGACCAATTATTTGGTGGTGAAGATAATGATACGTTAGATGGTGGTTTAGGGGATGATCTTTTATATGGTGAGAACGGAGATGATACGTTAAGCGCTGGTGATGGCGATGATTATTTAAGTGGCGGTGATGGCGATGACACACTTGATGGTGGGCGTGGTCACGATGAACTCCGTGGTGGCTTAGGCAATGACACTTTAAGTGGTGGGCGCGGTGATGATAACTATTATTTTGCGCAAGGTGATGGCCAAGACCTTATCATAGATAATGAAGGCGATACGGTTATTTATGTGAGTAACCTTGATCCGCAGGATGCTGTTTTCCGTCGTTCAGGTGTCAACTTAGTGATTACCTTTGCGGGTAACACTGAAGCTGACTCAATCTCACTGGCTGATTGGTTCGATCCTGATACTTTCTTAGCAACTTCGGGCATTTATATTGGTACTGAAGGCGGTGAGCTTCAATACATTAGCCCTAGTGAACTTCAAGTAGCTACTTATGAAGGTAGTGAAAGTAACGACCAACTGTGGGGGAATATCGAAGATAACACGATTGATGGCTTAGATGGTGACGATAGTCTTTATGGTGAGGCTGGTAACGACACATTAGCTGGTGGTGAAGGTGATGATACTTTAAATGCTGGATCTGGCGATGATTACTTAGATGGTGGTGTAGGCGATGACACTCTCATTGCTGGTGAAGGTGATGATAGCCTCACTGGTGGCACTGGTACTGATGAGTTATCAGGCGGTAATGGCGACGATAGTTATTATTACAACAAAGGTGATGGGAACGATGTTGTATCTGACACTGGCGGTAGCGACCAATTAGTGATGGCTGATTATGCACTTGATGACTTAGTCTTTAGGCGAGAAGGCAATGACCTTATTATTTTCGATAAAAGTGATGAGGCAACTCGCCAGCTTACCGGTGAAGGCGCTACAAATATTTTAATTCGTGTTGAAAATCAATTTGATGACAGCGCTGAAGCTTCATCCACTTCTATTGATAGTTTTGTTTTCCAAGGCGACTTAACCCTAAGTTTTGCAGAATTGTCTGCACAAGTACTTCTTGGTACAGATCAGGATGACCTGATTGAAGGGCATGTCAGTGATGATATTGTTAATGCAGGTAGCGGTGATGATGTGGTTGATGGTGATGCTGGCGATGACATTATTGCAGGTGGTGTTGGTAATGACACAATCAACGGTGATGCTGGTGATGACGTATTAAATGGCGATGCGGGTGTTGATCTAATAAATGGTGGTGTAGATGATGACCAACTATTTGGTGGCGATGGCGATGATCTATTAAATGGTGACGCTGGTAATGATATTTTACTGGGTGATATGGGTAACGATACATTAACGGGCGGTACCGGTGATGATCAATTATTTGGTGGTGAAGGTAACGATACATTAACGGATGCTTCCGGAGATAACATTCTTGATGGCGGAACAGGTAACGATACGCTCACAGCTGGCTCTGGAAATGATTTATTATTTGGCGGTGAAGGTCAGGATACATTAATAGGTAATAGTGGTGATGATCAGCTCGAAGGTGGTGCTGATAATGATGTGTTAACTGCTGGCAGTGGTAACGATATATTATTAGGGGATGCCGGAGATGATACGCTTTCAGGTGGTGAAGGTGTTGATACATTAATTGGCGGATCTGGCGATGATACACTTATTGCTTCTGATAGTATTTGGGATACATCTGCAAATTCACTAACGGGTGGCACTGGTGATGATACGCTTTATGGTTCTTCGGGAGATGATACTTATTACTTTAATCTAGGAGATGGCCAAGACACCATTATCGAAACTAAAGATGGTGAAGCTTACTCTAATATAACCCCATCAACAGACAATATTACCTTTGGTGAAGGTATCACGTCTGATGATTTAAGTTTTGTTCGACAAGGTGATCATTTAATTATAGAAATTGGTGACGCTGATGACCAAATCACGATACAGAATTGGTATCAAGAGCCTACTGATCATTTCAAAATTAATTCGATAGTATTTTCTGATTTAACGTCACTTTCTTTAGATGACATTGAAAGTCGTGTTATTTATCAAGGCACCACTGAGGATGATATTTTAACGGGTTACCGTGAATTAAATGATGAGATACATGCTGGCGATGGTGACGATAGTGTGTGGGGACGCGAGGGCGACGACCAAATATTTGGCGATGATGGGGATGATTATCTTGATGGAGATGAAGGTAATGACATTATCGAAGGTGGCGCTGGTAACGATAACCTAGTGGGACGAACAGGTGATGATCAACTTATTGGTGGACTAGGAGCAGATTCTTTGTCTGGTAATGAAGGCGACGATTCATTATATGGAGAAAGTGGTAATGACAATCTATTTGGTGGTGATGGTCTAGATAGTCTATTTGGTGGTGATGGAGATGACTATCTCGACGCAGGTGATGGTGATGATACGCTTTCTGGTGGTGATGGTGATGATCAACTTGGCGGTGGTCTTGGTAATGACACTATGAACGGTGGCCTTGGTAGCAATAAATTTGTTATTAATGAAGGAGAAGGTCATGACATCATCAATGTTACAAGTGGCGCTACTGATGGCATTTTATTTGGGGAAGGGTTAACAGAAGATCGTTTGACTTATACTCAAGATGGTAATGACTTAGTTATTGCTGTTGATGATGGCTCGACACAAACGATTGTTATAACTGATCACTTTTTATCGAGTGATTCTGCATTGAGTTACGTTCAACCCTACGGTGCATATCAGGTTTTCACTGCTGAAATTGCACAAATAGTAGCTTCGGATGGTATTGATGGTGACTTTGATTCGGTTGTAGAAGGCGATGATTTAGATAATCAATTGTTGGGTGATAATAATGCCAACTTAATCCAAGGTAATGGTGGTAATGATACATTGTTTAGCTTTGCTGGTGACGATACCTTGCAAGGTGGTGAAGGCGATGATTACCTCTATGGAGGCAATGGCTCAGGTGTTTCAGGTGATGGAGACGATACGCTAGAAGGTGGTGCTGGTAATGACGTACTTTATGGTGAACAAGGTAATGATACGTTATTAGGTGGCGAAGGTGATGATAGTTATTATTATTCGGCTAATGGTGGTGTTGATATTGTTGATGATGCAGAGGGTGGCCAAGATGGAGTTTTCTTCATTAATGGGATAACAGCTGAGCAATTAAGTTTTCACCGTGTTGATGATGACCTTATTATTCTAGTTGATGGCGATCTTGAGCAGCAGGTACAGATAAAAGATCATTTCCTTGGTGATGATAATGCAATAACGTATGTTCAACCGAGTAGTGGTTATTCAATATTAGCGAGTCAAATTGCTGAGTTACTGACGGATATGCCCGAAGAATCTGTTGATACAGATATAGATTCCGATACAGATACTAGCTCAGATGAAGATACTGACTCAGAGGTAGATACTGATATTGATAACACTGGTGACAATGATTCGGAAAATAGTGAAGAACCAAGCGAATCCATTTTAGGCGGTGATGATGTTATTACAGGCAGCGAAACAGTTGATATTTTAATTGGTGGAGCAGGTAATGATACATTATCCGGTGAAGCGGGTGATGACCAATTACAAGGTGGTAATGGTGATGATATTTATCTTTTTGCCTCGGGTGATGGTGCAGACTTAATTCAAGATACTGATGGAAGTAATACATTAAGTTTTACGGGTGATATTACATTTAGTCAGGTTGCATCAGGTTTAGGGAAAAGTGGTGATAACTTAGTGTTAACTGTTGACGGTGGACCAGATCAGGTAACGATTGTAAATTTCTTTACCGTAGGTAATTCAACGATTGAAACAATTGAATTTGAAAGTGGTGGTTCGCTAACAGCAGAACAAATATTTGGTGCCTTTGGGTTAACGATGCCATCCTCAGTTGAGAGTGAATTCGATAATTATATAGAAGGTGACAATGATGAAAACTCATTAACGGGTGATATTACTAATGATTCTATCGCAGGTCTTGGTGGAAATGATACGTTGCAAGGTGGACTAGGAGATGATCTTCTTGTTGGTGGTAGAGGAGATGATACTTATCTATTTGCATCTGGTGATGGACAGGATGTGATTGATAATACCGGTGGCGGAATGGAAACATTACGTTTTACAGGTACTATCGCTTTTAGTGATGTAGCTTCTGGATTATTAAAGTCAAATGATGACTTAGTGCTTCAAGTTTCAGGTTCTACAGATCAAGTTACGATTTCTAATTTCTTTCTAGGTGGTGATAATATTATTGATACCATAGAATTTGAAAGTGGTGGTTCACTCACTGCGGATCAAATATTTGGTGCTTATGGTTTAACTAACCCCGATTCAACTAGCTCACCTGATTATGGTGTTTTACCTGAATTATCCACTTTTGGTACTGTGACAGTTGCAGATGCCACAGAGCAAAATATTATTGGATCATCTGATGCTGATATGATTGATGCGGGTGCAGGTGATGATGTATTACAAGGCAATCTAGGAAATGATTATCTTATCGGAGGACAAGGTAATGATACTTATAATTTTGCTCTTGGTGATGGTCAAGATACGATTAATAATTTCTCAAATATCGCAAATGAAACCGATCAATTAATGATTAGTGATGGGATAACTAAAGATGACTTGTGGTTCTCTCAAAGCGGTGATGACTTAGTGATTGATGTATCTGGTTCAGATGATCAAATTACGGTTGATGATTGGTTTGTGAGTGATGAAAATCAGATTGATGAAATTATAGTTGGAGATGATGTGTTAGAAAGTACGAATGTAGATTCGCTTATTTCTGCCATGTCTGCTTTTGATAATCCAGTGTCTGGCACAATGGTTTTATCACAAGACATAAAAGATCAACTTGCACCGACAATAGTTTCTGCATGGACTGATAATGCTGCTTAATGACAAGTTAATTATTAACTAACCAAAGTCATTTAATTTAAATGGCCTGTTATATCCTATAACAGGCCATTTTTTTAAGCTTAATTTTAAATCATACAATTTTGAAAATTAACTAGAACATCTAGGCAGGCTTTATCATCGTGAAATCAATTACTAAATTGAGCCCCATTTCTAGAGGGACGATACCAGATTTAAGGGAATTTGAACTTTTTTCATTGCTATATGGCAAAGGTCGGACTAAGTGGATATCCCTTATAAAAAGTTGAATTATAATTTAGTTCTCAATAAACAGAAATATTTATAGTGACCTGGTCAACTCAATTCGGTCACCCTAGTTAAGTTCGTTAAGCTACTTCTTTTAATGGTTTATCCATACGCTCAAATTCATTGGGACTTTGATAATTCAGGTATGAATGCATCCGTTGGCTGTTGTACCACATCGTGATGTAATTCAGTACATCTTGCTGGGCGGCATAACGTGTTCGGTAATTACGCCAGTGGACTCTTTCCTGTTTCAAGCTACCGAAAAAGCTTTCTGCTACTGCATTATCCCAACAACATCCTTTTTTACTCATACTGCCTACAAACTTATGCAACCTCAGTATCCGCCTATATTGATGGCTTGCATATTGAACGCCTTGATCTGAGTGTATTATCAATCCGGCTTTAGGTTTTCTTTGCCATATAGCCATTGTTAGGGCATCACAAACAAGTTGTGCTTTCATTCTGCTACCCATACTCCAACCTACAACTTTACGAGAATAGAGGTCTATTACGACAGCTAAATACAGCCAACCTTCAGCAGTCCATATGTACGTTATATCTTGCACCCATGCTTGATTAGGACGTTGAACATCGAAATCTTGTTTAAGCTCATTATCATACACAGGCTTATTGTGATCGCTGTTAGTTGTTGCTTTATACTTCTTCTTATAACGTACCCAAACGTTTGCTTCTTTCATCAGTTGCGCTGTTTTCCTAGGCCAACAGCAAAATCAAGTGAATTTAACGCTTTCTGAATACGCCTTGCTCCATAGGTGTTATCGCTGAACTCGGCAATATCCTTAACCCACTGCAACATCTCTTCATGCTCAGTATTAATAGGTAGTTCAGACTTCCGCTTTTGATAACTATAATAATTGTTATTTTTAACACCCAGTACGTGACACATTAATATCACAGGCCAGATCTTCTTATTTTGGGCAATAAACGCGTATTTCACTTCGTTTCTTTGGCAAAGAAGACCGTCGCTTTTTTTAATATTTCACGTTCCATTTCTAAGCGTTTTACTTGCACTTTTAGTTTACGTATCTCATCCTGTTCAGGAGTTAATTTGCCATTTCCTCTAAATGCATGGCCATCATCATTTTCGGATTCTTTGATCCAGCGACCAAGGATCTGGGCACTCACTTCTAAATTTCTGGCGGCTTCAGCTACGCTATAATTTTGTTCTCTTACCAGTGCAATGGCATCAAGTTTGAATTCTTTTGAATAGGTTTTACGTGTTTTCATTTCAATCTCCAGTTAAATCAATTATGTCTTAACTGGGTTAGTCGAATCAATTAAACCACGTCAGTACTACGTGGGGTACTAAATGAGATTACTTAAATTAATTAAATACGATTATAGCGATATTGTAACGTAAGAGAGGGCTGATATAAATTCAATTAAGTTTTGCTAGATAGTAATTGGAGGTTATTCCTGAGAAGGTGAGGAAATTTGTAAATAAATTTTGAGGCTAGCATCTAAGCTAGGTGTTATGGTTAGAAGCAGTGGCGTGTACCCATTAAATTCAACTACGTCCAATGACCAATGCGACCAGGGTCTACAATCTAATATGTAGTACCTAACTAACCTGAATTCAGGTTAACTAAGCACAATTACACTATTGGTGGCTGGGGCCAGGTCTTTAATTTTGAATTTAAACAAGTTATAAGTTAATTTCCTAACTCGCTATGCCCCCTAGCGAGCAGATAAAGTAATTGTCTTGGTTAGACAGTATACCTTTCGAAAAATAATGATAACTATTAAGTTTAATGGCTGTTACTCCCCAACAACTTTTAATCCCCTTAAGCCTACAATTGAAATATTGCCAGTTGAAGCATTCTCAATATGCTCACTCCACCAAAACATTAGGGTACGTCTGCGTTCTATGTATTCAGCGCGATTGTAAGCTCTTCGTACTTCATTCTTATCAACATGAGCAAGTGCCGCCTCGATGACGTCAGGATCAAACCCTTCTTCATTTAGCGTGGTGCTTGCCAAGGCTCTTAAGCCGTGTGAAACAAGCTGTCCTTCAAACCCCATTCTTTTTATCGCCATATTCGCTGTCTGGCTATTAGCGTGAGTTCTAGGATCTCGGTGTCCTGGAAACAAAAAATCGCGATGTCCACTAATTGGTTTAAGCACATTAAGCAATGCTAAGCTTTGAGGTGTTAGTGGGATGGTGTGAGGGCGCTTCATTTTCATTCGCTCAGCGGGAATAACCCATACGTTTTTATCTAAATCTATATCTTCCCATCGTGCTGTTACGGCTTCGATAGGTCGGGTCATTGTATGTAGTTGCCATTCAATCAGGCATCGAGTTAACCTGGTTATATTGGCGTTATGGAGCCCTTGCATAAGTTCAGGCAATCGTCCTGGCTCAAGGGTAGCCATATTAGTTTTCTTAGGAGCTGGAAATAGCTTTGTTATATCTGACAGGTAATTTACTTCAATGATTCCAGACGCGATGGCAATGCGCATTATCTCATTAATAATTCGACATAAGCGCTTAACTGTTTCTAGACTACCTTGGTTTTTAACGGGTTCTAAAATATCAATGATGAGTTTTGGTTTTATCGAGTGGATTGGTACATTCTGCAATGACGGTAATATATGTCTAGTTAGTGACTGATAGGATTTTTCTGCTGTTTCTGGTTTTACTTGTTGTTTCTTTAGATCAAGCCATTTTACAGCAAGCACACCAAAGGTATTTTCTAATGCTTCTTTTTTTTGTTGCTGCACTTCATCTTTATATACTTTGGGGTCAATCTGCTGTGCAAGTAATTCTCTGGCATTTTTACGCTTCTCTCTTGCCTGAGCAATGGACACATCTGGATACTTTCCAAAGCTTAGATTAGTTCTCTTCTTGCTGATCGGATGAGTATACTTAAATACCCAAATTCGAGAGCCATTTGTCCTTACTCGCAGTTGTAAGCCGTCACCATCGGATAATGTGTACTCTTTTTCCCTTGGTTTCGCTTGTTTTACCTGAGTATTATTTAAAGGAACTACTGTTTTTGCCATGATGTACCACCAAAAATTGAGATGATTTGCCGTTGGTACATCTGATGGTACATTAAAACGTGGTTGTTGCAAGATGTGAGTAGACGCCAGTAGACGCTAAATGATTGTTTAAGTGTTGGTATTGCTGGTCTGGTGGACTTCAGTGGACGTTACTGGAAGAAAAAGTGGTGGCCCTTCCCAGACTCGAACTGGGGACCTGACGATTATGAGTCGTATGCTCTAACCAACTGAGCTAAAGGGCCTAAATTTGTTGGCTGATTATATAAGCTAGCATTTTAACTGTCTAGCTTATCGCGATTGATTGCTTATTTAATCAGCGTTAAAGGTAACATTTCTACTATAAATCAGTAATATTACCTTTTTCTTTTCGGCTATTAGCTTAATTACTCGTCTAAGAAGCTTCGAAGTTGTTCACTACGGCTTGGGTGACGAAGTTTACGAAGTGCTTTGGCTTCAATTTGACGGATACGCTCACGCGTTACATCAAACTGCTTACCTACTTCTTCTAATGTATGATCAGTATTCATATCGATACCAAAACGCATACGTAACACTTTTGCTTCACGAGCAGTAAGGCCTTCTAATACTTCGTTTGTTGCATTTTTCAGGCTTTCACTTGTTGCGCTATCAACTGGTAATGCAATCGTTGTATCTTCGATGAAGTCACCTAAGTGAGAGTCTTCATCATCACCGATTGGTGTTTCCATTGAAATTGGCTCTTTAGCAATTTTTAATACCTTACGAATTTTATCTTCTGGCATCATCATGCGTTCAGCTAGTTCTTCTGGCTGTGGTTCACGTCCCATTTCTTGTAACATTTGACGAGAGATACGATTAAGTTTATTAATTGTTTCAATCATGTGTACAGGAATTCGGATTGTGCGTGCTTGGTCAGCAATTGAACGAGTGATTGCTTGACGGATCCACCATGTTGCATAAGTTGAGAATTTGTAACCACGACGGTATTCAAATTTATCAACGGCCTTCATTAGACCGATGTTACCTTCTTGGATTAAATCTAAGAATTGTAAGCCTCGGTTGGTATATTTTTTAGCGATTGAGATAACAAGACGTAAGTTCGCTTCAACCATTTCTTTCTTAGCACGGCGAGCTTTAGTTTCACCAATACTCATAGAGCGAGAAATTTCTTTTAAGTTAGTAATTGTGAGTGCACTTTCTACTTCTATTGCTAACATCTTACGAATACAGCGTTCTAAATCTTCTACAGATTCTTTAATACCTTCTGCATAAGCTTCATTACTTGATAATACGGTTTCTAACCATGCAGTACTTGTTTCATTGCCTTTGAAGAGTTTAATGAATTCTGCTTTTGGCATTTTACATTGTTCAACACAGATTTTTAAAATTAAACGTTCTTGTACTCGAACCGCGCTCATGTTGCCACGGATCAGCTTAACCATTCGATCAAATTGTTTTGGGATCAGTTTAAACTGTTGGAAATATTCCGCTTGCTCCTCAATAGCGCTCAATGTGTCGGCATGCTTACGGCCATTGGAAGCAATTGATTTTTCTACAATGTTATTTAAACGGCGTAATTCAGTAAATTTCTCTGCAGCTTCTTCAGGGCAAGGGCCTTTAGGACCTTCTTCTTCGGCTGCATCATCATCGTCATCGTCATCATCATCACTATCATCATCTAAATCATCATCAGATAATTCAGAACCGATATTTGTTGCGCTGACAGCATGAGTCATGTCATCGTTTGGATCGATGAAGCCGCTGATTAAATCAGTAAGTTTTAACTCCTCAGCTTCGTAGCTGTCGTAGTTATCTAATAAATTACGAATTGTAGCAGGGTACTCAGATACTGAGTTTTGTACTTCTTTGATACCTTCTTCGATACGTTTAGCGATAACAATTTCGCCTTCACGAGTCAGTAGCTCTACTGTACCCATTTCACGCATATACATACGAACAGGGTCTGTAGTACGACCTATTTCAGATTCAACTGTTGCCAAAACTTGTGCCGCAGCTTCAACTGCATCTTCATCTGGTTCGTCATTATCGTCTGATAGAATAATATCATCAGCATCCGGTGCTGTTTCTACAACACGAATCCCCATATCATTGATCATTTGAATGATATCTTCAATTTGCTCTGACTCAACAATATCTTGCGGAAGGTGATCATTCACTTCTGCGAAGGTTAAGAAACCATTCTCTTTACCTTTAATGATCAGCTGTTTAAGCTGTGATTGAGGTGTTTGCGCCATAGGTACCATCCAAAAAAATTAATCGTAAAATGTGGTGTAAATGGGAAAAATATAAGCGCTCGAGTATACGCTTAAATTGAATTTTATGCCAATCCCATTAATGCTGTTTTTGTTCTTTCAGAAGTTGCGCTAGTTGCAATGTCTCTTCTGTAGTTAAAATCTCACCTTGCCTTGATTTTTGTTTCAAAAATTCAATTCGTTGTGTAAGGTGCATAGATAAAAAATTATCTAATATATCGAAAAATACTTCTTCATATTTATCTTCTTGTACTTGGTGTTTCCAAGTTGCTAAAGCAATTAGTTGCTTTTCTTGAGGCTGTTCGCGCCAATGTTCTAATAGTAGACCAGTAGAGAGATGGGGAGTCTCTCTGCATATTTCAAGTAGTGTATTTAAAAGAGTTAATCCTGGTATATCCATTTCTTTAAATTCAGGTATTTCTGCCAATTGATAAGCCATCTGCGGGTGCTGTAATAATAACGATATTGCTAAACGCATTGGGGTTATCTTTTGAGATGTTGCTTTTTTTTCAATTTTTGTCGCTGCTGGCAATAGTTTTTGTAAGCCTTCTTTTTCTATACCTAATAAACTAATCAACCTAGTTTCCATCATTTGCCTAAATATTGAATCAGGTAGTTTCGTTAATAATGGAATAGCTAACTGTGCTAATTTTGATTTACTATCGGCACTGCGCATATCTACTTGTGCTAGTAGTTGTTGAAATAAAAAATCAGACAGTGGCATAGATTGGTCAATTAATTTTTCAAAAAGTTCTTTACCTTCTTTTTGTATAAGGCTATCAGGATCTTCGCCATCAGGTAAAAACATGAAGCGTAAAGTGCGACCATCTTGTATAGAAGGAAGCGCATTTTCAAGGGCGCGCCAAGCGGCTGTTCGTCCTGCATTATCTCCATCAAAACAACAGATAACTTCACTTGTTTGCCTAAAGAGTAATTGGATATGGTCTGGCGTTGTCGCGGTTCCTAATGAGGCTACAGCGTAGTTAATACCATATTGGCCTAATGCTACAACATCCATGTAACCTTCTACGACTAAAATTCGTTTTATCTCTTTTTCAAATTGTTTTGTTTGATATAAGCCATAAAGTTCTTTGCTTTTGTGAAATATAGGCGTTTCAGGTGAATTTAAATATTTTGGTGTTGTATCATCAAAAACTCGTCCGCCAAAGCCGATAACTCTGCCACGACGATCATGGATGGGAAACATAAGACGGTCACGAAAGCGATCGTAACTGCCTCCGCTGTCTTTGCTGATCAACATGCCTGCATCGATAAGTTGTTGTTCTGTTTGTTTGTTGATAGCAAATTTTTTACGCACTTCATCCCAACCATCAGGTGCATATCCGATCTGGAAGTGTTTGACCGTCTCTCCTGACAATCCCCTACTTTTAAGATAATTAATTACTTTTTCACTGTTATTGTGTGAACGTAATTGTTGCTGATAGAAGCGAGTAATATCGTCCATCAACTGATATAGGTCTTTCCTGTCAACGTAAGTGGTTGGAGACTGTGCTTGGCCATTGCTTTCTTCGCGAGGTACCTCTATGGAGAGTTGCTCTGCCAGTACTTCTACGGCATCAACAAATTCAATACCGTCATAATCCATTAGAAATGAAATGACGTTGCCACTCACACCACAATTGAAACAATGATAAAACTGTTTATCTGAGCTAACTGAAAATGAGGAGTTATTACTACCGTTGTGGAAAGGGCAACAGGCACGATAATCTTTGCCTTTTTTACGTAGCTTAACGCGGCTATCAATAATATCGACAATATCTGTCCGTGAAATTAAATCATCAATGAAATTTCTAGGGATACGGCCTGCCATCATTAAATCCTGTGGGTAGAAAGTTAAATAATATAG
>JAOFNL010000031.1 GCA_028041985.1 Psychromonas sp.
ATTGAGTTGCTATGTATCGAGCACCATCAAGATATTATTAACATAACAGCAAGTATTGGCGTAGTCACCTCTCAAGAAAATATGAGTAAAGAAGAGATAATCAATCAAGCTGAACAATGCTTACAGCATGCTAAAACAAGTGGGAAAAATAAAGTGTCTACCCTCTTAGATACGCAGAAAAATCATAAAGCCCCCTAAAAGATAGAGGGCATAACTGTTTTCAATTAACTTAAATTAGGCCCTAACCAACGCTCGGCCGTTAACATATCCCAACCTTTACGTTTCGCATAATCTTCAAGTTGATCTTGCTGTATTGTTGCAACGGCAAAATAACGACTTTCAGGGTGGGAGAATATCCAACCTGATACAGCCGCACCTGGATTCATCGCATAGCTCGACGTCAACTCCATCCCAATCGCCTTTTCTACTCCCATTAAGTCCCAAATAACCGCTTTTTCAGTATGTTCAGGACAAGCAGGATAACCAGGAGCAGGGCGAATACCTTGATATTTTTCACGAATTAAATCGTCATTACTTAAGGTTTCATCAGCAGCAAATCCCCAGTAATCTTTACGAGTTTGTTGATGTAAATATTCAGCAAATGCTTCTGCTAAACGGTCACATACAGCTTGTACTAAAATGGCATTATAATCATCATTATTAGCTCTATAACGTTCAGCAACCTCACGCTCACCAATACCACCTGTAACCGCAAAAGCAGCAATATAATCAGCAACTCCCGTTGATTTTGGTGCAATGTAATCTGCTAAACAGTGATTAACAAAAGGTGCTTTTTTCTCAGTTTGCTGACGTAATTGATTGCTGACTTGCAAGATTTCAGTACGTGTTTCATCCCTATAAATTTCAATGTCATCACCAACACTGTTCGCAGGGAAAATACCCACGATCCCTGCTGCACTAATTTCTCCAGCGGCTTCAACGGTATCTAACATTGCTAAAGCATCTGCAAATAAACGAGTCGCTTCTTCACCTACAACTTCATCTTTTAAAATACGAGGATATTTGCCTGCTAGTCCCCATGTCATAAAGAAAGGAGTCCAATCTATATATTCTCGTAATACACTGATCGACATATTTTCAAATACCTGCAAACCTAATTTATTAGGTACTTTAGGTTGATAGTTTGACCAGTCTATTTTAGCTTTATTCGCTCGAGCTTGAGTTAAACCGATTGGAGCACTACGAGGGCGTTTGTTAGCATGCTGCTCACGTACACGTTCATAATCTAGATTTAATTTTTCAACAAAACTTGGCTTAGTTTTAGGGCTAAGTAATTGCTGACAAACTCCCACTGCACGTGAAGCATTAGAGACATAAACAACCGGCTCATCATAATTTTGCTCAATTTTAACCGCGGTATGTGCTTTTGAAGTTGTCGCACCACCAATTAATAATGGAATTTTCAACCCTTGACGTTGCATCTCTTTAGCGACATAAACCATTTCATCTAACGAAGGAGTGATTAAACCTGATAGACCAATTAAATCCGCATTATTTTCAACTGCCGTTTTAATAATCTTGTCTGTCGGCACCATCACGCCTAAATCGATAATTTCATAGTTATTACACTGTAAAATAACACCTACAATATTCTTACCGATATCATGAACGTCGCCTTTAACTGTCGCCATTACCACTACACCATTAGTATCACCAACAGCTTTAGTTGCTTCGATATACGGATTTAAATAAGCAACGGCTTGCTTCATTACACGCGCAGATTTCACAACCTGTGGTAAAAACATTTTACCTTCACCAAATAGGTCACCAACGATATTCATACCATCCATTAATGGTCCTTCAATCACTTCAATTGGCATATCCACAGCTTGACGAGCTAACTCGGTATCTTCTTCAATAAACTCAGTAATACCCTTCACTAAGGCATGTGCAATACGTTCATTAACAGGTAATGATCGCCATTCAAGCACTTTACTCTCATCAGCTTTAGCCGCGCCATCACCGCGATATTTTTCAGCAATATCTAACAACGCGTCCGTTGCATTAGCATTTTTATTGAGAACAACATCTTCGACAGCATCTTTTAATTCTTTAGGGATATCATCGTAAATTGCTAATTGCGCAGCGTTCACAATCCCCATATCCATGCCATTTTGAATACAGTAATAAAGGAAAACGGCGTGAATCGCTTCTCGAACAGGATTATTACCACGGAATGAGAATGATACGTTAGAAACACCACCCGAAATCATCGCGTGAGGTAGGTTATCTTTAATGTCTTTCACGGCATCAATAAAATCAACCGCGTAATTATTATGTTCTTCAATACCCGTTGCAACAGCAAATATATTAGGGTCAAAAATAATATCTTCTGGTGGAAAACCTACTTGATTAACCAAAATATCGTAAGAACGTTTACATATTTCAAATTTACGAGCACGAGTGTCAGCCTGCCCTTCTTCATCAAAGGCCATAATGATCACAGCAAAGCCATAACGGCGGATTAATTTAGCTTGATGAATGAAGTTATCAACACCTTCTTTCATGCTGATAGAGTTGACGATCCCTTTGCCTTGAACACACTTAAGGCCTTCTTCTAAAATCTCCCATTTAGACGAATCAACCATGATGGGTACACGTGAAATATCAGGTTCAGAGGCGCATAGATTTAAGAATTTTTTCATCGCAAATAATGAATCAAGCATCGCTTCATCCATATTAATATCGATAATATCAGCACCCGCTTCTACTTGATGCAACGCAACTTCGAGCGCTTCATCGTATAATTCATCTTTGATCAAGCGCTTAAAACGAGCTGAGCCCGTAACGTTAGTTCTTTCGCCAACATTTTGGAATAATGAATCCTGACGAATAGTTAATGCTTCTAAGCCACTTAAGCGACAAGCGACTTCAATCTCTGGTAATACACGTGGTTTAATGCCTTCAACTGCATCTGCCATCGCTTTAATATGCGCAGGCGTTGTACCACAACAGCCCCCAACTAAATTTAAGAACCCACTTTCAGCCCATTCTTTGATATGAGCCGACATTTCATCAGCTTCTAAATCATATTCACCAAAAGCATTAGGTAAACCTGCATTAGGATGTGCCGAAACGTAAGTTTCAGAAATACGTGACATTTCTTGAACATACTGACGCAATTCGTCTGGACCTAACGCACAGTTCAAGCCAAAAGAGATGGGCTCTGCATGACGGAGTGAATTATAAAAAGCTTCGGTAGTTTGCCCTGATAAAGTACGTCCAGATGCATCAGTAATAGTACCTGAAATCATTATCGGCAATTTATAACCAAGTTCTTCAAATACTGTTTCTACTGCGAATACAGCTGCTTTTGCATTTAACGTATCAAAAATAGTTTCAATAAGAATTAAATCGGAACCACCTTTTATCAATGCATGGGTGGACTCCATGTAAGCTACAACTAGCTCATCAAATGTAACATTACGGTAAGCTGGATCATTAACATCAGGAGAAATAGAGCAAGTACGGTTTGTTGGACCTAAAACACCGGCTACGAAACGAGGGCGATCAGGTGTTTCATCTGTTTTTTCATCGGCAATTCGACGTGCGATGCGTGCTGCTTGTAAATTAATTTCAGCAGACAGAGATTCCATCTCATAATCCGCCATTGCAATCGTTGTTGCATTGAAGGTATTGGTTTCAAGAATATCAGCACCTGCATCTAAATATTCACGATGAATGTTGGCTATAATTTCAGGCTGAGTCAGTACTAGTAAGTCATTATTTCCTTTAACATCACAGCTCCATTCTTTAAAACGTTCGCCACGAAAGTCTGCTTCTTCGAATTTATAATCCTGGATCATGGTCCCCATGCCACCATCAATAAGAAGAATGTGTTTTTCTAATTGTGCTTTTATCAATGCACTGCGATCGCTTACTGACATAGAGTTCCCTACTGCTTTATTCTTAGATAAAAAATTAGTCGGTATAATAGCATAAAAGTCAGTATTCATAAGTTACAAAGCGCATTACGACTTGAAATATTCTGTCAAAGATAATGAATATTTTGATAGTTATACTCTTGTATTGCAGAATGAAAGCGGTGGTAAAATCCGCGCATAAAAAAAGCGAGCTATGCAGCTCGCTTCAAAATATAAAGAACAGTTTCATTGTTACCACTAAAAATGTCTTTGCAGCAATCTACAATCACTTTACAAATGGTCAACTATCTAAATTAAAAAAAGTGGATGTTAGAAACGCCAATTTAGGCAATGAGTTTTTAAAAGTAAACTCCTAACTCTGACACCCACTTCTAAAAAGTGATAAATATTAATAATACTCAATTCTCCCTGCATTCGTAAATACAACCAGTATGAATAACTAAAACCCTAGAGCTCCCCTACGGGAAAGTGAGTGCTTAATTTAACAACTCAACGGTTAACGGTTTTAGTAAACTGATACGAAGTAATAATTAAAATAATTTGCTACCTCCATCGTTTTCTTATTAATTTATAGTGTTTTAATTGGTATGACGCATTTAATGCAATTATGAAGTTTTAAAAAACTCCCTAGATAACCAACCCGTAAATATTACAGAAACACTAGCGTCTCTTACTGTTTCATTTTTCCTTTTTCTCTCTAACTAATAATAATTGTAGGAGAGCTTTTACCCTTTTCCACTTTTAATATATATTTTTACGCGTTGATCACATTCTTTATTTCAAGTCAGTTAAATCATAAGGTGTAACTTGATACACGCAATAATTTAACCAATTGCTATATAAGAGATTTCCATGGCTGCGCCAAATAGCATGGGGTTTTTTCGTTTTATCATTATCAGGATAATAATTAATTGGAAGCTCTGGGTTTAGTCCCTCTTTCAAATCTCTTAAGTATTCATTATTTAATGTATTCACATCATATTCAGGATGACCAGTAATGAAGACTTGTCGGCAGTCAGGACTCGCCGCTAAATAAACACCAGCATCAGGGGCATCTGCAAATATATTTAAATCCGTTTTCTCTTTAATAACCTCACTATTAAATTCAGCATAACGGGATAATGGAGCCCAAAAATCATCATCAAATCCTCTCACTAATGGATGCTGATGATGTGAGGTTTGATGTAAATATATTCCAGATAATTTATCTGTTCTAGTTACTTTGTCCAAACCATAAAGCACCTTTAATGCCGCTTGAGCAGCCCAACATAAAAAGAGTGTCGAAGTTACATTATGACGAGACCAATTAACAATCTCCGTAAATTTATCCCAGTAATACACATCCTCAAATGGAATCGTGCCCAATGGAGCGCCTGTAATAATAAAGCCATCCCACTTTTGATCTTTCACTCGCTCAAAATCACCATAAAACTTATCTAGATGTGCTTGAGGTGTATTTTTAGTTGCACGCGCATTAACACGCAATAATTCTATATTGACCTGCAGCGGTGTATTTGAGAGTAAACGCATTAATTGTGTTTCAGTTTCGATCTTTTTCGGCATTAAATTTAAGATCAAAACCCGAAGTGGTCTTATGTTTTGTAAACTTGCGCGTGATTCCGACATCGTAAAAATATTTTCAGATTTTAGAATACTCGATGCTGGTAAATCATCTGGAATACGGATTGGCATAACTACTTCCTCGAAAAGTCACTTTAGACATCTAGAAGTCTAACATTAAAAATGAATTTAAAACTATAAAATTTGCTTTCACAAATCTAATTTGCCTTTTTCTAGTAAATTTTTTTATCTTTCGTTAGACTGGAAATCGATTAATTTTAAAAAAGAGAATAATTAAGAATGTTTGCAATAAAAACCGTTTTAGCCGATCTAAATAATAAACAACATGCGCAAGCTTATTTGGAGTTAATGTCACATTATGCATGCGAACCTATGGGGGGCGGTGAAGATCTCACTGACTTCGCTAAAGATAACTTAGTGAATCGCTTACTTGCTCGTAATGACGTTTTTATTGTACTTATTTTTAGTCAAAATAAACCTGCCGCTTTATTAACAGCAATAGAAGGTTTTTCTACTTTTGCTTGCAAACCTTTACTTAATATACACGATGTAGTGGTACATTCAGATTTTCGAGGGAATGGACTAACCAAAGTCTTATTTGAAAAAATTGAGCAGTTAGCGAAGCAACGTGATTGCTGCAAAATAACTTTAGAAGTATTGAGTGGTAACAAGGTGGCTTATAATGCGTACCAAAAGTTAGGTTTTTCTGATTATCAACTAGACCCTGAATTTGGCAGCGCATTATTTTGGAGTAAAAAACTTACTGAATAAAAATTTATCAGCTAAAAAGAGAATAATTAATCCAGTTTAGGTGAATGTTCTAGTGCGTATTGCTGTTGTATCTTTTTAATATCTTCAACCATTAAATCCATGTCGACATTGTGTACACCTTGTTTATTCACAACAGATTTAAAGGTTGCATGAAATTCACCAGCAGGATTAATTAAAACAATCGATGCGCTATGATCAACTAAATAATAAGCATCTTCTGATTCACCCTCTTCAACAATACTGTAAATTAAACCTAACTGCGTTACGAATGGCCAAAGTTGTTGATGAGTACCTGTTACACCAATAAAATTTTGATTGAAATAATGAACATAATCAGCCAACTGCTCTGCTTTATCACGATTCGGATCAACTGACACAAATACTACTTGTGTCGTCGTATTAGCGTTATTAGTTAAATTAGGGTAAATACGGTCTAGTTGAGAAAGTGTCGTCGGACAAATATCAGGGCAAAAAGTATAGCCAACAAAAAAAAGCGTCCACTTATTCTTTAGTGACTCATTAGTAAAAGCAATTTTACCCGCCTTATGGAAAGCAAAGTCAGGTAATAGTATTCTTGGTTCTGTTAAAACCAAAGCACGGTTATTGGATTGAAATGATGAAGATTTTAGCTCTGGTAGACTTGAAGACTGGCACACACCAAGTAAAAAAAACAATACAAGCATGAAAGTGCTACTAAAGAAAAATAAACGTTTCATATTTTTAATACCATCTACTTAATTAATCTCACTCAGCTCTTGTTATGCACATAATTTCTTATTTACATCCAATCGGCTGTACGTATAACGCCTACAGCAATACCTTCAATATCAAATGATTGATATTCTAAATCCACTTTAATGGGATCAAAAAGTTTGTTTTCTGCTTTCAAAGTAACTTCTTTACCATCACGATAAAAACGCTTTACGGTTACATTTTCTTCTACTCGTGCAACCACTACTTGTCCATTATTGATATTTTGTGTTTTATGTACGGCCAATAAATCACCATCCATAATCCCAATATCTTTCATACTTTCCCCTTCAACACGCAATAAAAAGTCAGCGGCAGGGTGGAATAATGTAGGGTCGACATCGTAATAATGTTCAATATTTTCTTGTGCTAAAATAGGTTCGCCAGCAGCAACTTTACCAATTAATGGTAAGCCTTCTTCTTCAATTTCGTTATCTTTGTGATCACTAACAACTCGAATACCACGAGAAGTACCAGATAATATTTCAATTGCACCTTTTCGAGCCAGCGCTTTTAAATGCTCTTCCGCTGCATTTGCACTTTTAAAACCTAAAATTTTAGCAAGTTCCACTCGAGTCGGTGGCATACCAGTTTGTGCAATCTGATCTTTAATAACGTCTAAGACTTGGCCTTGACGTTTCGTTAACTCTTTCATAGGGTTCTCCATGCGATAATAAACTGTAAACAAACACAGTGTATATTTATACATGGTTAAATGCCAGCTAAGAGTCTACTTTTTATGAGCGGATCACTACATCCCCTAGCTAACGTGCCAAATACTACTCAAATAGGTAAGTTTATAACTGGCCTTTAAAGCTAATTGTTGTAGCACCACTATCATTAACAGGCCCAACCCAAGTTAAAGATTTTGCAATAGAAGGCGCTAACTTATCAGTGCCTTTAATCTCCCCATTTAACTCATATTTATCACCTTCATTTAATCTAACATCTAGCGTCGTAGTCAGTTGATCTGAATTTTGTGTCACAAATGCAGAAAGATTGCCTTCATCACAACGTAAATCGATTGACGGAGCAGCTAAGTCGATGTTGCCCATTTGACTATAAATATAAGCATTATTCCAAATGACAACACCATCAAGTTGTTCACAGTATGGGGCGCCTTGTTTAAATTCTTTAATCGCCACAGAGAAATCACCGCTGATATTAACGGGTAATCGCATCGGTAAGAATGTTAATAACTCTTGCGAGGTTATATCAAGCATTAGGTTTGAAGCACTTACTCCAGAAGAAATACTATACTTAACTATCGCCTCACCTGACATTGCCTGAGGACCATTATTAAATGAAACATCCGATTCCAATGTAGCCGATAACAAAGACATTACTTGTATGTCCCACTTTACATCACGTAAAGTGACCTTATTATTAATCTCTACTTGCTTTGCCTTACCTTGCCAAATACTACCGCTAACATCACTTACTTTGGCAGCACTGGCAGGCATCCATTGAACAACAACAGCGGCAGGTAAGTTAATAACTAAAGTACCAAAGTAAACGAATACAACCAGTAACGCGATTTTAACTTTCATTTTAATCCTTTTACGAGCCTAATAACTTAACGATAATCGGTTAACTTTAACCATGCCTTCTATTTTAGTTCGGCTTAAATCAACACTGATAACATGCACATTAGAATCATTCTGTAATGTTGTGATCCATTTTAAAAATTGCGTAAACTCAATTTCATTAATCCAAACATCCACCTGCTCTTCTTGATTTTGAATACGAGAGATACTAATGCTATTACGCTTTGCTGTTGTATTAATGAGCTGTGACAAATTTTGTTTTCTTTTGGTTTTCTGATTACCACCAACTCCAGCAGCAACTAATTTAGTAGCGCTCGTTTCAACCCACTGTAATGTTTGCTCTGCTTTATTGAGTTTCTGCTGATTATCTTCCAAATTAGTTGCAAGTGGTTGCCATATAAGAAAATACACGATTGCAATAAATATAACGACACCTGAAACCAAGGTAAGTTGTTGCTCTCTTTCAGACGTACCTTCCCACCACTCTTTTATTTGATCAAACATTATTTACCTCTCACCGTTAATGCGCCACTTACTCGGTTTTTACTATTATTTAACGCACCTTGCTCGAGTTGATATTGAGCCGGTATTTTTTTCGCTAATTGCTCAAAGGCTTGAAAACTATCTGCACTTACCGATAAGCTAATTTCTTTCTTCTTACTGTTAAACTTGAGGGTCGATATTTCTAAGCTTGGAACAGCTTTGAATACAGGGATCAAATCATTTAACATGATTAATAAACCAGTATCAGTATCAGTACCTGAAATGTCTTTTAATAAGCCTGTAATTTTTTTCTTAATTCGGTTGTACTTTAAAGACCCTTGGGTCGGGAAAGCTTGCTTATAAACTGTTTCAACTTGTTCTTGAACCTGCAGCGTTTGTTTCTCTACACGGCTATTCTGGATAAATAAATTACTCAGCGCGATAACAAAAAAGATTACCACCGCGATAGCGGGCATTTTCCATTTATCTAATTGTAAGTTACTTGCCTTTTTGGTCTTAAATTCACCGGTTAAAATATTATAATTGTTATCGACACAGCCTTCCGCTAACAACTGCATGGGTAAGATAGTATCAACAAGCAACCATTCTCCTGCTGCACTTTCAGGGAGCGAACAATAACTTTCAATCACTTGCTCTGGATTATCGATTAATCGTAATTGTAAAATGTCGTGCAACATCTCACTTTCACAACTCCAACCATTATTTAGACTTTCTCGTATTATCCATTGATTATCAAGTTGTAGCGCTTGCCACTTATCATCCGTTGAAAACGGTAATGCAAGCACTTCAGGTATAAATTTAAGGCTTACAATTCCTGCTTCTTTTAACCAATCTAACCACATTTGTAATTTGGCTTTAGCACAAATTGCAACGTGTATTAAGTCTGTCTCTTTAGCCAAAACAGAAAAGTGTAGCTTGTCAACATCGCTCGCTAAATCATCTTCAAGCATATAAGGTAATGCTTGTTGCATTTGACGCGTAAATGAACCATTGATAGCGACAGACTTCAAAATCACATCAACACTAGGCAACAAACACACCACTTTTCGTGACTGTGCTTTTTCAGCTAACTGTTCTAAAGCTAACGCATTCTCTACCTCACCTGAGGCGATAATTTCTTTTTCGCTATCAGACCAAATTAGCCAATTGATCGACTGACGAGCGTCACTCGCTAAACGAATAATTAATTGTTCACTCACTGAACATCTCCATGCATACCAACTATTCTATTCCTGCATATTGGAATCGAATCGTGGTCGCTTTTTTATCTTCTATTTTAAATAATAACTTTAAAGCCATTAATCGATCATCAAATTGAGCAACACCATATAAGTGAAAAAATTCACTACTCACGCTTAATTGTGACTTTATATCTTCCGGTACATCGTAACCTGCCAATTGGCTAGACTCTAAAAATTGAGTTGTTGACGTCCATCCACTGGTCGGTCTATCTTCTATTAATTGTTCAAAATCTTCTACTGTCAGTTCAAGTTCAGGTTTAAATAATGCGTATAGTATTTCCGCTTGATCTAACGTTACGGTATTCACATTAATTAATTGAGTTGATACCGGCAAAGCGCATAAATAAGGTTTAATTCTTTCATACACTTTACCACTCACGCCTTGCACCGCCCTTAACTCAGAGATGTCGACCATTAGATTATTTGCAGCTAGATGTGGAACTCCTCGAGCTTCATAAATTCGGTCTTCTGCGCCCTGTGACCCATCCACTGTATCATTGCTATCTATCCAATCTCGTGTTGATGCTGCAATAATCTCAGCAGTATATTCTTCTAACTCTAACGCTTCTAATAATGCTTGAAACTGACTTACAGGCAAGGCCTTTACATCATCTTTGTCAGCTAAAGCAATCGCGTTAACATTAAAACAACTGCGATAATCTTTTAAAGTACCAGCAATGGTGCCTTCATCAACAGGGAAAACCATATCAGGTGTTGCCCATAGCTGATCTAAACTCACAACATCACTGTCTGCCAAATCATTGTTTAGAATCATTCGACTAAATTCAACGGAGGCTTGCCCATACCAATACACTTTTTGAGAAAAACTTAGGCCTTCAGTGCGTAATAAGCTCGCCGTCATTCTTCCTGTCATGGTGGTAGCGATAGTAACCATGATGGCTAAAATCATTAAAATAGTAATTAACGCAATACCATTTTGTTTGGAAGCACTATGCATTAATCACTTACCTCACTAGTCGGTAACGTAAAAACACGTCTCAATTCACCATAATGTTTACTAAGGATAGTGATCTCAATGCCAGCAGGTATCTTCTCATTTGACGTCCATTGAGTAACCCAACCGTTATTCCAAAAGCGAAACGTTAAGCTTTCAACATCATTTAAAATCACTTGTTGTTCTGCCGTTTCTCCCGCCACAATATCAGGATATAAATAATATAATCGTTGTAATTGGTTTTCTTTGACTCGATATCCAACACGCACAACATTAGAACGAGGCAATAAATTGAGAGGGTTAGTCCAACCTAAGCGATTAAACTCAATACCTTCGCTATCTGAATCTAATACATTTTTTCCTACAGAAATGACCTCTGTATCACCTTCCTCAGAGCCACTTGTACGCGAGGCTCTAGCAATCATTTGTACAAAATCTCTCTCAATGAGCAACATGCCTCGTTGAATCTCAATTAAACGTTCGTCATGTGCTCTACTTATCTCACCACTACGTAATACACCCTGTAAAATCTGGTATGCGGCCAGACTTAAGGAAGCAAAAATAGCAATAGCGATAAGCACTTCAATTAAAGTAAAGCCTTTATTTTTATCTTGATACTTTTGACCAAAGTGTAGGCATTTACGGTTTAGCAATGTAAGTCCTTATATACCCAAGTGCTTGGCCATCTTTTTCATCACTCACTTCAACATCTAATGCGACAAAACTAGGATCACCCGTTGCAACACTTTGATAACGCCAATACCACTTCGTACCTGCAAATTCTACTTCATCACTCTTCCAACTAGCAGATGGCCAGGTTTCTTCTAACTTTAATTCCGCAATACGATTGCTCACAATCCACATCGCAAACGTCTTTTGTTGTAAATAGCTTTGGTTATTTAATGCTTGCGATGCAGCTTGCATCACTGCAAGCCCTGCCGTGCCAAGAATAACCAAAGCCAGCATCACTTCTAATAACGTCATTCCGCGTTTATGTTTCATAGAGCGAATAGTTAATAGTTTCATGACTATTGCTCACTTATCAATTCAATTTGACCACTCATGCTAACCGAAACGGTATAGGCGTTTTGCCCATTTTCTGTATCAGTAAATTTGTAAGTAAAAGGAGTGACTTCTCCGCTCGACATAATAAAAATTTGCGGAGTGATTGTCACTTCCCTCTCATGTCCTTCAATTTGCACTAAGTCGTCTTCATCTATAAAAGGATCATCATCTACTTGCTCTATTTCATCCCAAACACTTCCAGCCAGTTCATATTCACTGAGAATGCTAATCGGCACTTCGACATTGCCGCTGATACGTGAATCACTGAATGGAAGCCATTTTTTTTGCTTTAAATCATAAAAAGCGAATTGATACTCTTGTTCTCCAAACTCAATACCTAATTCAGTATTTGATATCAAGGCTTGATCTTCAGCAAACTGTAACAGTGTACTAAAACGCTGAGCATGCCATTTGCTGCTTTTATCTAAATTAGCAGAGCTCGGTAATGTCATCACAACACCAACAGAAATCATGCCTAGCAATACCAGCACAAGCATGATTTCTAAAAGGGTAAACCCTTTTACATGACGCATTTTCATAACCACTGTGGTGGAGGATAATAATTTAATGATTATTTATCATTTAAGTTCCAGTTACCGATATCATCATCAGTCCCTTCTTCACCATCAAAACCAACAGAAAGAACGTCAATTTTGCTATTCTCACCTGGGCTATTTAGTATGTATTCGTTACCCCAAGGGTCTTGTGGAAGACGTTTAATATAACCATCTTCACGATAGTTTCGAGGCTCTGGAGAGCTATCTGGTTTTGATACTAACGCGTCTAAACCCTGATCGGTGGTTGGATAAGTACCGTTATCTAATTTGTACATATCTAATGCGTTTTCTAATGCAATAACATCAGATTTTACTTTCTGAATATCAGCTTTGTCTTTGTTACCCATTAAGTTAGGTACAACCATTGCCGCTAATACCCCTAAAATCACGATTACAACCATGATTTCTAATAAGGTGAAACCTTTTTGATTAATATTTGGTTGAGAATTTTTCACGCTTTAACCCTTTTATAAATGTAAAAATGAATGGTTCAATTAACCTGAGACCATATTATTAAGTGCCAATATTGGCTGTAAAATGGCAGCAACAATGAATAAAACCACGCCCGCCATAGAAATAACGAGAGCAGGTTCAAACACGCCTAACGCTAAAGTTACCTGTGCCGAAAACTGTTTGTCTTGATTATCCGCAGATCGTTCCAACATATTTCCTAATTCGCCACTTCGCTCACCACTAATGATCATATGTAGCATCATAGGAGGAAATAATTTAGTGCTGTCTAAGGCGCGACCTAAACTTGTTCCTTCTCTAACACGGTCCGCAGCTTCTCCTACTTTTAAGCGAATATATTGATTACTTAATACATCACCTGCAATACTCATGGCTTCAAGTAAAGGTACAGCACTGCTATTTAAGATACTTAAAGTACGAGCAAAACGAGCAGTATTCAGTTCATTAGCTACTTTCCCAATAACAGGAAATCTCAGCAGTACTTTATCAAAACGTAATTGATTACTCGCTTTTCTTAGGTGTTGTTTAAATGCTAATAATGCAACAATCATAAAACCGACAAAATAGAGACCATAGGCACTCAACGCATCACTAGCGGCAATCAAAAAAGTGGTTGAACCAGGTAAATCTGCTCCCATGTGTTGGAATTGCCCAACCACTTGAGGAACAACAGAGGTTAAAAGAATAGCCACAACGGATATCGCAACCAAGGTCAATACGATAGGGTAAATCAACGCCTGCATCATTTTACTTTTCATTTCTTGACGCTGTTCAGCATAATCAGCCAATCTATCCAATACTTTATCAAGGTGCCCCGATTTTTCACCCGCAGCAACCATGGCACAGAATAAATTGTCAAAAATAGTCGGATAATTACGCATACTATCTGCGAGGCTATGCCCTTCAATAACTCCACCACGTACAGATGAAACCATATTTTTTATCTTAGGATTGTCGCATTGGTCTGCTACCGCTTGTAATGACTCTTCAATTGGAATGGATGAACCGACTAATGTTGACAATTGACGCGTGATCAAAGCGAGATCAGAGGTTTTGATTTTAGTTTGAATGAACGCTTTGCTTGCTTTATTTCTTTTAGAAGCGAGCGCTTCTACTTCCAAAGGCACCATACCAGCATTGCGTAATTGTTGCCGTAACATACGAGCAGAGTCAGCTTCTTGGGTACCCTTTTTTTGTTTACCTTTTGCGTCTAACGCTTTATAAGAAAAAGTAGCCACTCTAATCCTCTCGAGTTACACGTAAAATTTCTTCTAACGTTGTTTGACCTAGCAAGACTTTCTGCAAGCCATCTTCCCGAATACTTGCAGAGGTTTTACGAATTTCACGTTCAATAGATTGTTCACCTGCACCTGTATGAATTAACTCACGCACCACTTCATTGACAACTAACAACTCATGAATACCGGTACGGCCACGGTAACCGCTGTGATTACATTGGTTACAACCATCAGGGCGATATATTGTTGCTTCTTCTTTTTCAGGGATGCCTAAGATTATTTTTTCTGATGCAGATGCAGGATGTGCTTCTTTACAATTTGGACATAAACGACGTACCAATCGTTGTGCTAAAACCCCTAAAATACTAGAAGATAATAGGAAAGGTTCCACACCCATATCACGCAGACGCGTAACAGCGCCTACGGCCGTGTTGGTATGCAATGTTGATAATACTAAATGCCCCGTTAAACTCGCTTGTACAGCGATTTCAGCGGTTTCTAAGTCTCGGATTTCACCAATCATCACAACATCAGGATCTTGACGTAAGATAGCACGTAAACCACGAGCAAAGGTCATATCCACTTTTGCATTAACTTGGGTTTGCCCAATCCCATCAATTGCGTACTCAATAGGATCTTCAACAGTTAAAATATTTCTATCTTTAGAGTTAATTTCTAATAAGCCAGCATATAAAGTGGTACTTTTACCAGAACCCGTTGGTCCAGTCACCAATATAATTCCGTGAGGCTTATGGATAAGGTTTTGTAACAGCTTGTGATTTTTAGGCGTCATGCCAAGCGTAGAAAGTTCTAACTTAACGGCGTTTTTATCTAATAAACGTAATACAACACGCTCACCATGACTTGATGGCATAGTTGAAACACGCACATCAACAGCACGTCCACCGATACGTAACGATATACGACCGTCCTGCGGCACACGCTTTTCTGCGATATCCAGTTTCGCCATAACCTTAATACGTGACACTAACAATGCGGCTAATTTACGTTGTGGCTTTAATATTTCACGTAAAACACCGTCAATTCGGAAGCGGATAACTAACGACTGCTCAAAAGTCTCTATATGGATATCTGAGGCTTCTTCTTTAATCGCTTCCCCTAACATGGCATTGATCAATTTAATAATCGGAGCGTCATCTTCCGCTTCTAGCAAATCGTCAGTATTCGGCAATTCTTCCGCTAAAGTGAATAAATCATCCGAACCTAAATCTTCCATCAATTGCTGTGCTTCTAATGATGAAGATTGATAAGCACGTGCAACTAACT
>JAOFNL010000032.1 GCA_028041985.1 Psychromonas sp.
ATACTTGATTGAAGGCTTGTTTTAACAATGCGACTTTTTTAGATTCTCTTGCGTGACGTTTATAAACTAATGACAAACTAAATGGGTATGTCAGTTGATCGGGTTTGATTAATCGTATTTCACCTTGATTTAGTTCTTTCTGAATATAACTTTGTGGCAGATAACCAATGTAACATCCAGAAAGTATCATCGCTTTACGTGTATTAAATTGGTAGGCCTTAGCTGCTAAGTTTAAGTTCTTTAATTGATCTCTTCCCATTATATCGATATCAATTCCGGGATGGATCGCAGCTGTTTCTGACAGCATCTGCTGAGTAATCTGACTATCAACTTGATTAAAAAAAGGATGTTGTTCACCACAACATAAATAAATCGGTTCACTGTGCATCTCTTGGTAGTCTAAACCTTCTATTTTTTGATAACCAGGGAAGATGCCAACATGTGCTTTGTCATTCAATAATGCTTTTTCTATGTTATGGATGGATTCTCCTTCTAATACAATGTGTAGATTAGGAGATAATTCCCGTACCAATTGAATTACTTTTGCAAATTTTTTCTGTTGATTGGTATCAAGTTGATCGGAACAGTTAATGACCAACTCACCACTTAACTCTTTACCAAGATTATCCACGAGTAATGAAAAATCATTGATCGAGGAGAATAAATTAATAGCCGCATGGTAAATGGTTTGTCCATCACTTGTGAGCGAAAAGCCGCCTCGTCCTCGAGTACAAAGCGTTAATTTCATTCTTTGTTCTAAATTAGACATGTGTACACTAATCGTTGAGCGGGTAATGCCTAATGCTGATTCAGATGCAGCAAAGCCACCATTTTCTACAACAGCAATAAAAATACGTAATAGGCGTAAATCATATTCGGTGACAGGCTTGGGAATTATTGATGCTTTATACATAAGTGACTCAATGTTTGATTAATATAAAACTTTGTGTTGAAAGTTTTATATTTAACCTGATGCTGTTTTGTTATTCAATAGTAAAAAGATGATCATTCATGAATGTTTAATTCATAAAAAGGCGGAAACATAAGATGCATGGAATTAACGATACTCAACTCCTTAAAAATTTCTCATATATCAATGGGAGTTGGCATAGTAGTGAACAACGCTTTGATGTCATTAACCCTGCAACAGGGCAAGTGATTGCAAAAGTAAGTGATGCAGGCATTGCTGAAACAGAACTTGCGATAAAGTCAGCCAAAGCGGCTTTTTCAGTATGGTCAAAAAAATCGGCGAATGAACGTGCGGCTTTAATGCGTAATTGGTTTAATTTAATGATTGAGCATCAGGATGACTTGGCAAGAATTTTAACCTTAGAACAAGGTAAACCACTAGCCGAAGCAAAGGGCGAAATAGGCTACGGTGCTGCGTTTATAGAATGGTTTGCCGAAGAAGCGAAACGTGTTTACGGAGATACCATTCCTGCCCCGTCTTCTGATAAGCGCATTATTGTGGTTAAACAAGCGATTGGTGTTGTTGCAGCGATCACGCCGTGGAATTTTCCTAATGCGATGATTGCAAGAAAAGCCGCCGCCGCTCTCGCAGCAGGTTGTACTTTTGTAGTGCGACCCGCTTCATTAACACCATTATCTGCGCTAGCAATGGCTGAGTTAGCAGAGCGAGCGGGCATTCCTGCTGGCGTATTTAACGTTGTGGTGGGTGAAGATGCAGTTGGTATGGGAAAGGTACTAACTGAACACCCTGATATTGCCAAGTTTACCTTTACCGGGTCAACACAAGTAGGCAAAAAATTAATTAGCCAATGTGCAACGACAGTGAAAAAAGTTTCAATGGAGTTAGGTGGTAATGCTCCTTTTATTGTTTTTGATGATGCGGATATCGATGCCGCTGTTGAAGGCGCCATGGCTTCTAAATATCGAAATGCAGGACAAACCTGTGTTTGTACAAATCGTATTTTTGTTCAACAAAAGGTACTTGCTGAATTTACCGAAAAATTTATTGCAGCGGTTAAAGCCTTGAATGTAGGTAATGGTGTCGAGGCAGGTATCAATGTGGGACCGATGATTAGTGCAAAAGCAGTGAAAGATGTTAAGTCACTGATAGACCAATCGGTAGAGATGGGCGCTAAAATCTTGTTTGGTGGCGAATCGGGTAATCATGGTGAATGTTACTATTTGCCTACGGTATTAGGGAGTGTCACCAATACGATGCCAATTGCTTGTAATGAAATATTTGGTCCCGTTTCTCCTATCATCGCCTTTGATAATGAGGACGAAGTATTGGCCATGGCTAATGATACAGAGTTTGGTCTAGCAGCCTATTTTTATGCTCGAGATATTGGCAGAGTGTGGCGGGTTGCAGAAGGTTTAGAGTTTGGTATGGTAGGCATTAACGAGGGATTAATCTCCAATGCGGCAGCACCATTTGGTGGTGTAAAACAATCTGGTAATGGACGTGAGGGGTCTAAGTATGGGCTTGATGATTATCTAGAAATTAAGTATTTATGTATGGGTGGTTTAAGTAATTAGTGAGCTGACAAGCTTAGTGACTCTTTTTAAATAGGTAGAAAATTAAATGAACAATGAACAGTTACAATCACGCAAGACTAACGTATTTGCTCGTGGGCAAAGTAATGCTTATCCGGTGTATGTTGAACGTGCTAAAAATGCAGAAATTTGGGATGCCGAAGGTAAGCGTTACATCGATTTTGCAACAGGTATTGCGGTGTGTAATACCGGTCATAGCCATCCTAAAGTTGTAGCAGCAGTGAACAAGCAGCTAACTAATTTCAGCCATACTTGTTTTACAGTGACTCCTTATGAAGTGGCTGTTGAATTGGCTGAAAAGTTGATTGCAGTTGCACCAGGAAAGTCAGAGAAAAAAGCTATTTTTGTTACCACAGGTGCTGAAGCCGTTGAAAACTGTGTAAAAATAGCGCGTGCATATACTGGGCGTCGTGGAGTGATTGCATTTAATGGTTCTTTCCATGGCCGTACTAATATGACTATGGCATTAACGGGAAAAATCACACCCTATAAAAATCAATTTGGTCCTTTTCCGAGTGATATTTTCCATGCCCCTTTCCCTGTAGAACAACATGGGATCACGGTTAAACAATCATTAAAAGCAATTGAGAACCTATTTAAAGTGGATATCGCCCCTTGTGATGTGGCGGCAATTATTGTTGAGCCGGTGCAAGGTGAGGGTGGTTTTTATATTGCTCCAACTGAGTTTTTACAAGGACTACGAAAAATATGTGATGAGCATGGCATTGTCTTAGTGATTGATGAAATTCAGAGTGGATTTGGCCGAACAGGCAAAATGTTTAGCATTGAACACACTGGTGTTGAACCTGATTTGATGACTATGGCAAAAGGGATTGCTGGTGGATTTCCACTCTCAGGCGTGATTGGGAAAAGTGAAATCATGGATGCGCCATTACCGGGTGGCTTAGGTGGAACCTATGGAGGTTCTCCAGTGGGTTGTGCTGCGGGATTAGCTGTGTTGGATGTGATCGCCGAGGAAAATTTATTAGCTCGCGCGAATGCGTTAGGCGAACTATTCAACCAGAGATTGAGCAAGTTACAAGCTCGTTTCCCTCAATTAATTGGTGATGTGCGTAATCAAGGTGCAATGATTGCTATTGAACTCTGTAAAGAGGGGGATATGGAGCAACCTAATAGTGAACTAACACAAGCGATTATTGGTAAAGCAGCACAATTTGGCTTAGTACTATTATCGTGTGGTTTTTATGCAAATGTTATTCGCTTTTTACCTGCATTAACCATGAGTGATGACATTGCTCATGAAGGGTTGGATAAATTTGAAGCTTTGTTTACAGAGTTAGCTTAACTTTTAGCTTTTCAACAGGCGTTGACTTAAGTTGACGCCTGACTTATCTACTTGTTAACACTTCCCTGCACTACTTCGATTTATGCTTAATTTATGTGTTAATACTGACTGTAATATAGGGAGATATATCCTTAAAGTGGGTTAAAAAGTGAGAAAATTTTATACTTAATCTTTTGCTCAAGTAATGTTAATTATTTTTGTATTTAATAATATAAATAGTACTGCATAATGATTTTACTCTTTAATTTTACGTTATTTTATGAGGTAGGTTATGAAGCATCGACAGAGTCAACATGGTCTCACGCAAGCTCAACTTGATGCTGCTCTGTTCGAGTCTGAACTATCTATTCAACATACCGACCTCTATTTTCAATACAATGAAATCGAATTAACTTTCGGTGTATGGGATAGCTCTGATATGAAAGAGAACACTGATCCTTAGGCTCTTGATGAATTTATGTATGTAGTAAACGGTAGTGCAATTGAGATGTTTTTCGAAAAAGTAGCAAGTGCATTATAGTTTTGGAAGGTTAATGTCAGCATTCGTGAAATATAGATAGGAGAAAACATGGAAAATAAACATTACATTAATGGTGGTTGGCGACAAGCTGCTTCTAGCAATCGTTTTTCTGTGATTAATCCTGCCACTGAGTTGGTGATTCAAGAGGTAAATGCGGGTAATAAAGAAGATATAGATGCTGCAGTGAAAGCTGCACGAGAGGCCTTTGACAATGGCGCTTGGTCTGGACTAACGGGCGTTGAGCGAGGGGCTTATCTACGCAAGATAGGCGATATTATTACACGCCGAACTGAAGAGTTAAGCCAACTTGAAGTGTTAGACAATGGTAAACCGTATCCAGAGGCAAAGTGGGATATCGAAGATACGGCGGGGACTTTTTATTACTACGCCACATTGGCTGAAGAGTTGGATAAAACACCTTCACAAGAGATTGCCGTGCCTGATGAGCGTTTTAATAGCTCAGTGATTAAACAACCTGTTGGTGTTGCGGGAGCAATCATTCCTTGGAATTTCCCTATGTTAATGGCTGCTTGGAAGGTCGCTCCTGCACTTGCTGCAGGTTGTACTATGGTATTAAAACCTTCCGAAGTGACACCATTAACTGCACTTGCTCTGGCTGATATTGCTCATGAAGCTGGCTTACCTGCTGGCGTATTAAATATAGTGACAGGTTTGGGTCATGAAGCAGGCAAAGCATTATCAGAGCACCCAGATGTAGACAAGTTAGCATTTACGGGGTCGGTGCCTACCGGTTCAAAGATCATGGCAACTGCTGCTCATGATATTAAAAATATTAGCCTTGAATTAGGTGGAAAATCTCCCTTTGTTATCTTTGAAGACTGCGACATCGATAAGGCCGTTGAATGGATCATGTTTGGTATTTTTTGGAATCAAGGGCAAGTGTGTTCTGCAACGTCTCGCGTGTTAGTTGCCAAAGCGATCTATCCACAACTATTACAGCGTTTAATTGAAGAATCTCAAAAAATCATTATCGGCCCGGGAGATAAAGAAGGTGTGTTATTGGGCCCATTAGTTAATCATCAGCAATACCAAAAAGTGAAAGAGGCCATTGTTAGAGGGGTCGAAGAGGGCGCTACCATCGCCGCTGGTGGTGAGCGTCCAACCGGTTTCGACCAAGGTTATTACCTACAACCCACTATATTGACCGATATAGCTGAAGATAGTTGGATATGGCAAGAAGAGATATTTGGTCCTGTCGTGTGTGTTAAGCCTTTTGATACAGAGCAACAGGCGATTATGATGGCCAATAATTCAAAGTTTGGTCTTGCTGCTGCTGTTATGTCAAAGGATGAAGCTCGTTGTGAGCGCGTCGCAAAAGCATTTCGAGCGGGCATTGTATGGATTAATTGCTCTCAACCAACCTTTGTTGAGGCACCTTGGGGCGGCATGAAAAGATCTGGTATTGGGCGAGAATTAGGTCGTTGGGGACTTGAAAATTATCTCGAAACTAAACAGATCACTCGATTTGATAATAACCAAGCATGGTCTTGGTATATAAAAAAATAAAAAGAGGGATTTATGCAAGCACATATAGCAGCATTAAAGGACTCAAAACATTGCCCACTTTGGCTAGATCATGACGATCTACCTGCCACATCGCCTTCCTTACAATCTAATCAAGATTGTGAGCTCTTAATTGTTGGTGGTGGATTCACTGGTTTATGGGCTGCCTTACAACTTAAAGAGCAAAAACCAGAAGCTGACATTATTTTAATTGAAAAAACCTTTATTAGTGATGGGGCTTCGGGACGTAATGGTGGTTTTATTAGTGAAGATTTAGCACATGGAGAGAGTAATAGTGAATTGCAATTTCCAGATGAAGCACAACAGCTCGCTGAATTAGGGCATCAAAACGTAAAAGAATTGTTAGCCACATTAGATCGTTATGGTATCGACGCACATTATGAAAATGTAGGAATAACCGAGGTAGCAACAACGCCAAGTTTTGTCGAAGCATTACGTGACGTTTATGAAAAAGATAAAGCTGAAGGCAAGGATGTTGTATGGTTTGATAAAGAGGAGATGCAAGCTGAAATTCATTCTCCGACCTATCTCGCTGGGTTATGGAATCGTGGTTGCCTTGATGGCGTCGTTGATCCCGCTCGCCTATGCTGGGGATTAAAGCGTGTGATCGCCGAACTAGGTGTACGCATTTATGAACAGACTTCGTTAATTAGCTTTAAACAATTAAAAGATAAGAGCATGAAAAGTGAGTGCTCTGGTGGCATCATTACAAGTGAAAAAATATTTTTTGCCACCAATGGTTATCAATCGCCAGTTGCTAAAATTAAAAATAAAGTGATTCCTATCTGGGATTATCAAATCGCTACAGAACCACTAACGCAGGAGCAATTAGCAGCAGTAGGTTGGGATAAGTTTCATCATGCGCTCGCTAATAATTTCAATATGTTCCACTATTATCGTTTAACTCATGATAATCGGATCACGTGGGGTGGAGGCGGCGCCGTTCGCTATTATTTTAATAGTAATACCGGTCAAAATTGTGCAGATATTCCCGCTCGTTTTGAGCAGTTGTCAAAAGAGTTCTTTGAAACTTTTCCGCAATTAGCAGGCGTTAAATTTAGCCATCGTTGGAGTGGTATTATTGCAACGTCTACCCGCTTTTGTGTTGCTCCTGGTGTTGGTTATAAAGGGCGTGTTTCTTGGGCTGTGGGTTATACAGGATTAGGAGTTGGTTCATCACGCTTTGGCGCGCGAATAGGGTTGGAATTATTAGGTTATCAACCTAGTAAAGTACTTAAAATGAAGTTTGTGACTAAGTATGTTATCCCTTGGGTTCCTGAGCCCTTTAGATGGATTGGAGTGACCTTAACACAAAATGCTTTGGTCAAAGCGGATGCTAATGGTGGTAAACGAGGCCCTTGGTTGAAGATGTTAGATTTCTTCGGTTTAGGTTTTACTTGTTAGAGTTATCTTGATCATTTAGAGGCTGTTGATCTTGGTTGCAAAAACAAATTCGAAAGATCAACAGTTCCTAATAATTGGAATGCGATTAGTTTGGCTATCTTTGAGCCGGAACGATAACGGGTATAAACAGGTAGCCTACATTTTTTCTTTAATAGCGAATATCTCGGACAATAACCATTGTATTGACTCCTGATGCTCATAAAGCGAATGTGACATAATGCTGAGTACCAATGGCGGGACATCATCAGGTAGTGAAATAATCTTAAGAGGAAGCATCGAAGTCAGTAAATTCGCGACTTTTAATGGTACGGGAAATAATAAACCCGTTCTTGCACTGATCATTCCGCCGATAGCATAGCTTTGCGTGACCATCTGAATATTGCGATATAGTTTTTGTCTTAGTAGCCAACTATCAATAACGTCAGAGGCATTCGCCGTGACAGGAAGATGGATTTGGCTTTCGCCCGCAAACTGCATGATGGTGAGTTTATCTGGAATGTCGCGCCATTTCGCAACTACCGCAACATATTGGTCGCTGATCCATTTTTGACGGTTAATACTTTTTGAGCCTGGGTGCATATTATCGACACCAACATGAAAATCTAAACTGCCATTTTCCATCTCTTCCATCTTCACATGTTCCGAATTTATATCGATGGAAAGTCGTATATTTGGTGCGGCAACAGCAAACTTCTCTGCAAGTAAGGGCATTGCGACAAATTCAAAATAGTCGCAGGCGCCTACATAAAAAGTATGTGCATCAGTTAAGGGGTTAAATGTAGATTGCATATCGGCAGCTCGGTTTATGTCAGAGATCCCTTGCCTGAGAATAGGGATCATACTTTTAGCGAAGGGAGTTGGCTCCATGCCTTTACTTGTTCTTAAAAAAAGAGGGTCATTAAAGCGCTCTCTCAGCTTGGCAAGGTTGTGGCTCGCTGCTGATTGAGTAACATAAAGCTTCTTGGCGGCTTTAGAAATATTTCGTTCATCATCTAATGCAATCAATATACGTAATTGGTTTAAATCTAAATTCATCTTCCCTCCTACTATTATGATTTCAATTCATGTTATAAATTTTTTTAATTCATGCTGACTTTTTAATTGAGTGACTAATATATGATGTTTTCTATCTATTATGCGGTCATGAACTATACAACAATGAAAATCATAAATTCCTTAATGGGTAGCAATTTGAGCCCTAGGCATTAACAACTTGCATGCACTATGAATCATATTCATACGTAAATGATAATAAGACATTTCAAAAGCAAATACAAAAGCGATAACTTGATTGCATAGATAAGCCTAAAACCTAACTAACGTCTAAATGACAAAGGAAGCGACATGGAGCATTCAACAAGAAGTATTGAACAAGCATTATTAGAAGCCTCTAAGATGGTCGATATTATTAATAAAGATGAAAAAGAGATAAATCAAGAAGAGCGAGTTTGGATTGCCAAAAGTACTTATGATAATTTTGAAAATCATATCAATAAAGGTTTTCTTGAGTACCGTAAATCAGTGACGGAAACAGAAGGCCTTGCTTTGACAGATTGGACTGGTCAAGGGTCAATTCTTAAAGACGTGTTAGGTCGAGAGTTTATTGATATGTTGGGTGGTTTTGGTCTGTATTCACCAGGTATTCGTCATCCTAAAATTGTAGCAGCCGCTAAAGCGCAGATTGATCGCAGCCCACAATACAGCCAAGAGATGCTTGATCCACTAAGAGCACATCTCGCTAAGGTGATTGCAAAATTGACACCGGGTGACATTCAATATGGTTTTTTTGCTAACTCAGGTACTGAAGCCGTTGACGGAGCAATGAAATTAGCAAAAATGTACACCGGTAAAAGAGGTTTTATTTCTACATTAAAAGCATTCCACGGCAAATCCTTAGGAGCGCTTTCTTTATTAGGTAAAGCAACATTTAGAGAGCCTGTCGGACAACTTTTAGAAGGAGTTCGACATGTTCCATTTGGCGATGCCGATGCCGTTGAAGCTCAGATTATTGCAGCACAGGAAGTCGGTGATGGCATTGCAGCTGTGATTGCAGAGCCGATACAAGGCGAAGCGGGGGCGATTGTGCCACCAGAAGAATACTGGCCAAGATTACGTGAAATTTGTGATAAATATGGCGTGTTATTAATTGCCGATGAAGTGCAAACAGGATTTGGCCGTACCGGCAAACTATTTGGCGTCGATCATTGGAATGTAACGCCTGACATCATGTGTTTTGGTAAAGCATTAGGGGGTGGTGTTATTGCGATGTCTGGATTTTTTGCAAGCGCTAAGTTGTGGAAGGTGCTTGAGCCTAATCCATTTATTCATACCACAACAACGGGAGGAAATCCTGTTGCTTGTGCTGCTGCGTTAGCGCAAATATCCGTATTACTCGAGGAAGATCTAGCGACTCAAGCCGCTGAAAAAGGTGAATACATAAAACTTAAGCTAGCTGAGCTGCAGCAACGTTTTCCTGAGATCTTAAAAGATGTTACAGGCAGAGGTTTATTGCTAGGAATGGTGTTTGAAGATGATGCTAAAGGTTTTAAAGTAGTTTCAGAGCTATTCAACCGTGGGATATTAATCTCGGGTACGTTAAATAACTCAAGTGTGGTACGTATTGAGCCAGCCTTAAATATTCCTTATGAGCTGATAGATACATTCTTAGTTGAGCTAGAAGAAGTATTTAAGGCATTTTGAGTATACAAGAGATAGCGAGCTTCTCTTGCTCTTTGTTTTATACCCAAAACTATCATCAACCTGTTTATTAATTAAGGACGTCAAATGAAATATAAGCTATGGATTAATGGTGAATACTGTACTGCTGTTGATGGTGCGGTATTAGAAGTGGAAAACCCTGCGACGGGTGAAATCATAGATCGTGTACCTGATGCAGGTAAAGCGGATGTTGATTTGGCCGTTGCCGCAGCGAAGCAAGCTTTTGAAGATGGTCGATGGTCTAAAAAGACACCCGCTGAACGTTCTGCCGTGTTGTTAAAAATGGCGGATATTATTGAAGCTCGCAGCGATGAAATTGCACGTATCGAATCAGAAGATACGGGTAAACCTTTTGAATTTGTTAGTGCAGGAGGCGACATTCCCTTTGCTATTGATAACTTACGCTTTTTTGCAGGCGCTGCAAGAGAGATTAGTGGTTCAGCAAGCGGTGAATATTCAGCTGCGCATACTTCGATTTTACGAAGAGAACCTTGCGGTGTAACAGCAGGGATCACGCCATGGAATTACCCTTTCATGATGGCTATCTGGAAAATAGGCCCTGCTTTAGCTGCAGGTTGTACCTCTATTTTAAAACCTGCTCCAATCACTCCACGTACCACTTTATTGTTGGGTGAAATTGCAAAAGAAGCGGGTTTACCTGATGGTGTTCTTAATATTTTAAGTGGTGGTTCAATTCCTGGTGAAGCGTTAACCAGCCATCCTGATGTGCAAATGGTGAGTTTAACGGGTTCAAGTCGCACAGGTACTGCGTTGATGAAATCTGCAGCAGATACCTTGAAACGAGTTCATTTAGAATTGGGGGGGAAAGCACCACTGATCGTTTTTGATGATGCTGATATAGCGCTGGTGGCAGAGAAAGCGGCTATGGCTGGTTTTTTAAACTCTGGTCAAGACTGTACCGCAGCTACACGTATTTTGATTCATGAGTCTATTTATGAGAAAACGGCAGAAGCATTAGTCAAAGCCGCAGAAGGTTTTAAAGTCGGCGCTCCATTTGAAAGTGATACCATGGTAGGTTCAATGGTTTCACAAGCACAGCAGCAAGCTGTTGCAGGCTTTGTTGAACGAGCTAAAAAGGCGGGTGCTAAGGCGCTCATTGGTGGTGCTGTTCTTGATGGTGCAGGTTATTATTATCCTCCTACTATTCTTGCTGGTGTCGCACAAGATTCTGAAATTGTGCAAGAAGAGGTGTTTGGGCCTGTATTAACATTACAAACATTTTCATCTGATGAAGAAGCATTGAAAATGGCGAATGATGTGAAGTATGGTTTAGCCTCTTCATTGTTCACTAAGGATTTACAACGTGCAATGCGTTTCAGCCGTGATCTTTCTTTTGGTACTGTTTGGGTGAATGATCACTTACCGTTAACTTCAGAAACACCACATGGTGGCTTTAAACGTTCAGGCTTTGGTAAAGATCTGTCTGCAGAAGCTATCTCGGATTATTTAATTACTAAACATGTCATGATCGCTTTATAGCGTGAAAACAGGGTGCAACTCCTGTTGCACTTCAATACACTTTGTAGCTTTTAATATAACAATAAATCAATAGAGGGACTTATTATGAAATTTTTAAAAAAAACGACTGCACTCGCATTATTAACAGGTGGTCTATTAATGAGTGCAACCAGTTCTGCTGAAGAGGTATTACGAATTTATAATTGGTCTGATTATATCGCTGAAGATACGTTAGAAAATTTCCAGAAAGAGACGGGAATTCGTGTTGTTTATGATGTTTTTGATAGCAATGAATTGTTAGAAGCCAAACTATTATCAGGTCGTTCTGGTTATGACTTAGTTGTGCCTTCACAAAGCTTTTTAGCAAAGCAGATCCAAGCGGGAGTTTTCTCAAAATTAGATCGTAGTAAGTTAACAAACTATGGCAACTTATCTCCTCAGCTAATGAAACAATTACAAGCTTCTGATCCAGGTAATGAACACTCAGTTCCTTATTTATGGGGAACCAGTGGTATCGGGTATAATATTGATAAAGTAAAAGAAGTGTTAGGTGAAGATGCACCAGTAGATTCATTAGAACTGATTTTTAATCCCAAATATGCTGAAAAATTATCAAAATGTGGCTTAACAGTATTGGATAGCCCTGATGAAATGATCCCTCAAGCTCTTCTTTATCTTGGTTTAGACCCATTAAGTAAATCTGCAGATGATTACAAAAAAGCGGGCGAGCTATTTGCTAAAATCCGTCCTTACATTACTTACTTCCATTCTTCTCGTTATATCACTGACTTAGCGAATGGCGATATTTGTGTTGCTTACGGTTTCTCTGGTGATGTTTTCCAAGCGGCTGCACGTGCGGAAGAAGCAGGAAATGGGATGAAAATTACTTATACCATTCCTAAAGAAGGCGCTAACTTATGGTTTGATATGTTAGCCATTCCTGCAGATGCATCGAATAAAGAGAATGCTCACACCTTCATTAACTACATCATGCAACCAGAAGTCATCGCTGGGATCAGTAATTACGTCGCTTATGCAAATGCTAATACAGCTTCTGAGAAACTACTGGATAAGGAAGTTATTGAAAATCCTGCTATTTATCCAACACAAGTGGTACTTGATAGCTTATATGTTCAAGATATTCGTCCTCTTAAAGCACAACGTTCGTTGACACGTGTTTGGACTAAAGTTGTTTCAGGGCAATAAGCAAAGTGGTAGGAGGTAAATCGCGATTTACCTCCTACTAAAACATTGTATTATTTAATACCTACTTAAAGGTTGGTAATGGAGAAGGTATATGGGTCCAGAATGGAAAATGAATCCGCTTAATAATAGCCAGATTGATATTGAAGAGGAGATCACACAAGAGGCGGCTCCTAAAATGCTTTTAGAGATTAAAGGTGTTTGTAAAAAATTTGGTGATGTGAAGGCAGTTGATGATGTTTCATTAACCATTAATAAGGGCGAAATATTTTCATTGTTAGGTGGATCTGGCTCAGGTAAATCAACGCTTTTACGGATTTTAGCTGGATTTGAAATCCCGACAGAGGGAGAAATATTTCTTGATGGTGTTGATATCACCAATATGGAACCCTATAAACGTCCTATCAATATGATGTTTCAATCCTACGCGTTATTTCCCCATATGACGGTAGAGCAGAATATTGAATTTGGTTTAAAACAAGACAAAATGGCTAAAGTTGAACGAACTAAAATTGTAGCTGAAATGCTAAAACTTGTTCATATGGAAGCTTTTGCAAAGCGCAAACCCGATCAGCTTTCTGGTGGACAAAGACAACGAGTTGCTTTAGCACGTTCGTTAGCTAAAAAACCAAAATTATTGTTACTTGATGAGCCGATGGGGGCATTAGATAAACAGCTTCGTACTCAAATGCAATTAGAAGTCGTTGAAATTATTGAGCGTGTTGGCGTTACTTGTGTGATGGTGACGCATGATCAAGAAGAAGCAATGACCATGTCAAATCGAATTGCGATTATGAAAAATGGCAATATTGTACAAACAGGATCTCCAACAGATATTTATGAAAGTCCTAAAACCCGTGATATTGCTCAATTCATTGGCTCAGTAAACCTTTTTGAATCAGAGATCATTGCGGATGAAGTCGATCATGTCATCGTCAAAGTTGAGAATATAAGCCAGCAGTTTTATATCGGACAAGGTGTCACAACCAGTGCCGAAGATAAGCGTGTTTGGCTGGCGATTCGCCCAGAAAAAATGGTGATTCGACGTGAAAAACCCGATTTGAAATATAACTGGATTGAGGGGATTGTTGATGATATCGCTTACTTAGGTGGCTTATCGATTTATTATATTAAGATTGAGAATGAGCAAATTATTCAATGTACGCTCTCTAATCGTCGTCGTCGATATGAGCCACCAACTTGGGGCGATAATATTTTCATTACTTGGGAGGCCACTGCTGGTGTGGTGTTGCGCTTATGAATACTTTGTCTGATTACACTAAGGGCAAATACTTAACGATAGGAATTCCCTACTTTTGGCTATTACTTTTCTTTGTTTTACCCTTTGTTATTGTTTTAAAAATTAGTTTTTCTACTTCTGCGATTGCAATCCCACCTTATGAAGCAATGTATCAATATGTTGATGAAACATTGCGTATTATATTGAATATAGGGAATTACTTGCTGTTACTAGATGATTCCATGTATTACCAAGCTTATTTCAATTCATTAAAAATGGCATTTTTTTCAACCCTTGGTTGTTTATTGATTGGTTATCCTATGGCTTATGCTATTGCTAGAGCCCCTTCATCAATGCAAGCTGTTTTGTTGTTATTAGTGATGTTACCGTCATGGACCTCTTTTTTTAATTCGAGTTTATGCATGGATGGGCTTACTCAGTAATAATGGGATTATTAACAATTTTTTCATGTGGTTAGGCATTATTTCAGATCCATTACCTATGCTTAATACGAATTTTGCAGTGTATGTTGGTATTATTTACACCTATTTACCCTTTATGATTTTGCCTCTTTACTCGACCTTAGTGAAACTTGATATGAGCTTGTTAGAAGCCGCTTCTGATTTAGGCTCTCGCCATATTAATAACTTTTGGAAAATCACCTTGCCACTTTCGAAAGGCGGGATTATTGCCGGTTCTATGTTGGTGTTTATTCCTGTAGTGGGTGAGTTTGTTATCCCTGAGTTATTAGGCGGTCCTGATACGTTAATGATAGGTAAAGTGTTGTGGCAAGAATTCTTTAATAATAGAGATTGGCCAGTAGCTTCAGCGCTTGCTGTCGTGATGTTGTTGATATTAGCGATACCGATTATTTTCTTCCATCGCTACCAATCACGTGAAATGGAGAAATGAAAATGAAGAAATTATCCTTTTCAAATGCCATGTTGTGGTTTGGTATGGTTTTTTTATATGTGCCGATGCTCATCATGATTATTTATTCCTTTAATGGTTCTAAATTAGTGACGGTTTGGGGTGTTTTTTCCGTTAAATGGTATGGTGAGCTATTTGATGATCAGCAATTACTTGATTCTGTTTTTATTAGTTTGAAAATTGCGTTCTTTAGTGCTTTTACCGCTGTTTTTTTAGGGACGTTAACGGCATTTGTGATGACGCGTTTTAAGGCATCCTTTGGAAAGTTTACCTTATCCACTATGGTCACCGCACCATTAGTCATGCCTGAAGTGATCACGGGACTATCATTAATGTTATTGTTTGTGGCTATGTCCGATATGTTGGGGTGGCCAGCTGAACGAGGCGTGCTCACTATTTGGATTGCACATTCCACATTCTGTGCTGCTTACGTAGCCGTTGTTGTTTCAACTCGATTACGGGAGTTGGATAGGTCTATTGAGGAAGCGGCATTGGACTTGGGGGCAACACCTTTTAAAACTTTTATTTTCATTACTTTACCTATGATTTCTCCATCATTAATTGCAGGTTGGTTTTTATCTTTTAGCCTCTCTTTAGATGATTTAGTGATTGCTAGCTTCGTTTCTGGTCCAGGAGCAACCACGCTGCCAATGACCGTCTTTTCATCAGTTCGATTAGGCGTTTCACCTAAAATAAATGCATTAGCCGCGATCATGATCATGACCGTTTCATTGCTTGCTTTATTGTTTTGGTATTTAAGTCGTCGTAAAGAGAAGAGAGAGCGGATGATTCAGGTTTCGTAAATAAATATGAGATCTGCAATCTATAAGATTAATCCGATACTCAGTGAGTATCGGTTTTTTATAGTTAGTGGCTTTATTCTTCGGTGAACAAATGCGTAATATTTTTGAAGTCACCTTTTCCTTCAGTGATCTCTTCAATGGATAAGCCT
>JAOFNL010000033.1 GCA_028041985.1 Psychromonas sp.
ATGTGATTGGTATTACTGTACTCATTAAAGAATATTAATGACCTGTTACTGCTTGGACAGTAGGTTTGATATATAGGCCTAGTACTTCATATTGCACGTACCAAACGGCGATAGAAGCAAAGTAACCGACAATAATGGTCCATGAGTATTTCATGTGTGCACCAAACGTATAGATACCTTTTAGTTTACCCATCACACCAACGCCTGCGGCAGAGCCGAATGAAATCATACTGCCGCCGACACCTGCGGTCAGCGTTACTAACATCCATTGTGCTAATGGAATGTCGGGTGATGATTTTAATACAGCAGACATAACTGGAACGTTATCAACAATGGCCGATAAGAAACCTACTCCCATGTTCACATACATTGGGTCAAACATGGTGTAGAGTTTAGCAGCATGACTTAAGAAACCTGCGAAGTGGAGTGCTCCTACCGCGGCTAGAATACCGAAGAAGAAGAGTAATGTGTCATTTTCCACTTTTGAAACAGATTTATAAATTTGAATATCATTGTCATGATATTTTTTAAGGGTATATGCGTAAAGTTGTAATAATGAGAGGCCAAATAGCATGCCCCACATAGGTGGTAAATGCATGAGCTGCTTTCCTAACACTGCAGATGCGATAGTGAAGATACCTAAACCGATGATCACTTTACCGCCTTTGTGAATTTGCACAGGCTCGCTGTTTTCTATTTTTTCTGGATTTCCTTCTGGAATAAAACGAGATAATAAGAAGGCTGTGATACCCCAACCAATGATGGAAGAAGGGAATAAAAATAAGAAATCAACGAATGAACCTTTACCAGCAGACCAAGCCATTAATGTGGTAATGTCACCGAATGGAGACCAAGCACCACCCGCATTAGCCGCTACAACTATGTTGATGGCAGCAGGGACGAGGAAAGCTTTATTGGTTTTTTCGATGGTGATTAGTACTGTGGAAAGAATTAATGCGGTTGTTAAATTATCTGCAACGGGTGAGATGAAAAAGGCTAGAAATCCTGTTACCCAAAAGAGTTTCTTGTAATTGAAGCCAGATTTAAGGAGTTTTTCTTTTAACGCATCAAATACGTTTCTTTCAATCAGGGCTTCAATAAATGTCATGGCGACATATAGGAAGAAGAATATTTCTGCTATTTCTAATATTAAATGCGCGATTTCTGTGTCGAAGGCTAAAAAGTCTAAGCCATTTATTGCGTAATAACCGCCGAGCAACATAAACATAAATGTGCCTGTAAATAACGCGGGTTTGGCTTTATTAATATGGTACTTTTCTTCTGCAGCAATAAAGTAATATCCAACGACAAATATCGCTAATAAAAGCCAACCAAATGGTTGAACCGCTAGATCAACGGCTTCAACCCCACTTTCGGGTCTGATCATGATAACTCCTGTAAATTCAATGGAAACGGATATATTTAACTATTAGTAAGTTAATAGAAAAATGTATAAAAGAGTGTTCAGTTTAACCTTCAGACTTTAGTTATTTTTTGATTTAAAACGTTTTTTTTCTAAAAAATGATAGTTACTTCATGTTTTTCTGGCGAGTAATATTATTTTCCCTTTAATTTTAGTTGTTTATCAAAGCAGTGATTATTTTTATTTTGTCGGTAAATGATAAAAAAGTGTTTATGAAGTGTGATCTACGTTATATATTAGCAAATACAAGGATTAATATTTTAAGGTTCGCTATGGATTCAATACTCATCATCATCGCTATCTCTTTAGCTATCGCCAGTATCATTAACATTATTCTGACTAAATTTTCTATCTCACATATTGTGGGGTATATCATTACAGGTACTGTTATTAGTAATCTATTCGATTTTAATGGGAGTGCTAACCTTAGCTCATTAGAATTAATCGGTGAATTTGGTATTGTGTTTTTGATGTTTACTATTGGTTTGGAGATGTCATTCACCAAGTTAAAAAAACTCAGAAAAATAATATTTATTAATGGGTTCTTTCAAGTGGTAGTTAGCTCGATCATTATATTTTTGATTGCTTTCTACTTAGTGAAACTAGATACCACCTCCGCCATTATTATCGCTTTAGCTTTTAGTTTGTCATCAACGGCGATTGTGGTGACTTATCTGAAAAGATCTAAAGATATTGTCACACCTTATGGTGAAAAAACGGTAGCAATTCTAATTTTTCAAGACCTTGCAGTGATCCCTATTTTATTACTGATCGGATTTTTAGCAAAAGAAGGACTTTCGGTTGCTGATGTATTATTAAAAACATCAGTGTATGCCTGTTTAGTGATCGTATTTATGTTTACCTTAGGTAAGAAGATTATTGAGTGGTTATTGCATTTTTCTAGTAGAGCAAGAATGGAAGAGATGTTCTTAGGCTCAGTGTTGACCAAATTTAAGTGTTTTAGTCACACCACCTGCAGAGAGTTCAATACCTTCATCAGTCATTTTGATGATGTAAACCCATGGCTGAGTTGGATCAGGAATAACACCTAACTTAACAGAGAAAGCACTTTTAGTTGTTGTCTTGTTTAAGATAACACGAACAGGTTTTTTATCACCTTCCCAAAGTAGTTTAACTGTTGCAGCATTAATATCATGTGCATGGATTTGACCTAAAACAACTTTAGGTGCATCTGGCGTTTTTCCATCTTTTTTAAGAGGAGTAGCAGGAACTTCATTTAGTTGCACGGTTGCAGCTAAAGTATGAGTACCGCCGTAAGCCCAGTTTGCTAAAGGAGTTGGTTCACAAGGATTCCAGCCTGTTGTTAACTCACGTAATTCTGTACGAATGTATGTTGAATTTGGAGTACTTGTTCCACCTTCTAAAGGAGTACGGAAGTGCCATCCGGCTTTATCTACTTTAAAGTAAGCATTGTTAGTCGCATCAGATAATGAAGAACCATCTAAACTACAACCTTTAGGTAATATTTCACCAGCAGAATCAGCACCAGTACCTTGAAGCTTGTAGTAAGCATCAGCAGCAGCGCCTTGAGCAGCAGCACCGTATAATCCAGCATTTGTTACTGGTACAGTTAGTTTCCAATTTGTAATTGCAGAATCTGGGTTATCGTTACGTTCCATTTTAACAGTCGGTGCTGCAGCAGCTAAAGCAGCTAATGAATCACTGTTGATGAATTCAAGTGCAGTACAAGTGTTAATTTTACAGTTTACAGCATTGAATTCAGTTACACTGTTCCATGTGTTTTTACTGTTACCTTGACCAACGTACTTAACGTAACGAGCTTTAACTGGTGCAAATGGAAAACGTTCAAGTGTATTTGTTTCACCAGAAGACTGTTGACCAGATAAAACTTTTGTCCATGTAGTACCATCTTCACTTACTTCAACATCAAAATAAGTAGAACGTTGATCACCTTTACTGAATGAAGCACGTACAGCATCAAATTCAGTAACTTGACCATAATCTAAAATTGCAGTTTCACCAGCACCACTTGCAGACCAACGAGTCTCAATGTCGCCATCGATTAAACGTTCTGGGCCATTGCCATCGTGTGAACTTGCTTCAACCTTTACTGGTACTAGATAAGGTGCAGAGCCATTTTCGTTAATTGGACCTTTTGGTGCAGAACTACTGGCACAACCAGCAAGCGCAACTGCAACAGAAGTGCTTAGTAAAAGACTTAATTTCCCATGTTTCATTGGAATCCCTAATTATTTAATGATTTATAAACGCGAATTAAGTGAATATAAGAAACTTATACTCAGAAAATCACAGGTGGTAATTAACTTTAATTCTCAGCATAAGATACATCAACTCGTTAAAATCAGTCATATCGATTGTCAGGAAGTCTAAACTAGATCTCAGTTTGAGTACTTAATTCACTTATAAGTTAGATCTGATAAAGATTCCTCATAAACATGATAATCATCAATAAGTTTATAAGTATGTGACTTGCATAGCTTTTAATCATTTTTGTCGTTTATTAAACAAGCAATGTTAAAACCAAGGTCAGCTATTTAGTTCTAGATGGGAAAAATTATCGATATGAATAATGAAATAAATCACCTCGCTTCATATTCAATGAATTAATTACGCTTAGTGTTTTTTCAATGTTTACCGCATAACTATCTGATCTATCTTGTTGAGTAATGAATCAGATTAAACAAAAACGTCCTATTAATGATTAAATACTATAATTAGCATTTAATCATTAATAGGACGTTTTGCTGTTCAGCTATTAAAGTTAAATATTTATTTAACTTCTTTTTGAACTTCTGAATTAATCAGCTCACTTTCAAGACAAGTATTAATTTTACAGTTAACTATATTGAGTTCACTAATACTATTCCAAGTATTAGAGGTATTGCCATAACCAATAAATTTGACGAACTGTGCTTTTACTGTAACAAAAGGAAAGCGCTCATAACCGTCAGTTTTGCCTGAAGACTCACCACCAGTGATAACTTTTGTCCACCCTCGACCATCTTCACTTACTTCGATATCAAATTGGCTGATTCGAAGGTCACCTTTATAAAAAGCTAAACGAGCTGCATTAAATTCAGCAGATTTACCGTAATCTAATACAATCCAAGATTTCTTACCATTAGACGACCATCTTGTCTGCAAATCGCCATCTGCAATTTGATCTGGAGCATTACCATCATGTTCACTAGAGAATATGCCAACTGGTACCAATAATTCATCTGAACCAGCAGCATTACTTGGCCCATAAGGTTTTACATAACCAGAAGGTTTAATAAGTTCTACTTTTGGCTTTTTAGGAACCACAGTTATTGGCTTCACAGGTGCTGGAGGAGGTGTTGTAGCACCACAACCCACTAACATAACAGCAGATGATGCTGTTAAAAACAGACTTAATTTTCCATGTTTCATTGGAGTCCTTACTTATAATGATTTAATGATATTATTCTGCGGATTAAAATGGAATAAAAAGTCAATATTTTTATCCAGTAAATCATATCATGGTAATTTTATTTAATCCCCATTGGTTTCACCCTTTAACACTACCTTAAGTTACAGAAAAAGAATGATGTATATTCAGTAATTTTAAACTAGATCTCAGTTTGATGCATTTAAAAAACATATCAATGATAAATATCGTTGTTTTATAACAATAATTGCAATTTACATCATTCAAATCGAACAATAAACAAGCACTAAGATCAATAAAAAATAACTAAAAAATAAACCAACTACCGACTACTTGTTACAAAAATTGATTGACACACAATAAATTTCATTTACTAGCAAATACAGTATCGCAATAAATGTAATTAAAAAGCTGACTCATTCGAGTTAAATTTTGACGCATTATTTGTCGATCTACAACCAATAATGAAAGAAATTTTCAACACATTTAATGTAATTTACTACACTCATTAAATAGCAGTCCTTGCTAGAAAAATTGTAACCTATTCTTGCTTTAATTTGAAAAGTTACGTGTATTTTTAATCTGTAAATAAACAAATATCATAAATAGGTAAAAGCATGAGAGACAAAGTAATATTTTCTGTTTTAGCAGTTTTGTTTTGGATTATCTCTTGCTTAACGATTGGGATGACAAGTAATTACTTTATAGAACATCAGATACAACAAGAAAAAACACGTATAATTAAAGAGCTAGATATAGTTAGATTCAATTTAGAAGCCTCTATTTTCATGGATACTTACCTTGCTGATAGCCTTGCCACAGTGGTAAGTTTAAACCCTAAGTTTGCATTAGATAAATGGAATGAAATAGCAGGAAAATTATTAAAAAAAGCCAGGTATGTCAGAAATGTTGGCCTCGCACCCAATAATATTATCAGCAACATTTACCCACTTGAGGGTAACGAAGCAGCAATTGGATTTAATTATGCTTCTAGACCTGAACAGTTGAAAACAGTTTTATTCGCAAAACAACAGAAATCTGTATTCATCGCAGGCCCTGTCAATCTAATCCAAGGCGGAACAGGGTTAATTGCCCGCTACCCTATTTTCTATAACACACCTACTTCTGATAATGAGTATTATTGGGGAGGGGTCAGCGTTGTAATGGACTTTGACCGATTACTCTTTGAAACTGGGATTACAAATTTCAATGATGCAGAAATAGCCTTGATGAAGATAAACAATATAGATGGCAGTCGACAAGTATTTTATGGAGATGAAAAACTATTTAAAAATCCAGATCTAGAATATCCGATACAATTACCGAATGGAACTTGGCGTCTTGCCGCAAACTTTATTTATAGCAATATGAGCCAAGTCAATTTTATGAACAATGTTTTTGTCAGTGCTAGCTTATTAGTTTCATTAATATTGTTTGGTTTGCTAGTACTACTGTTTCGGAATTATAAACATAAAGAAATGTTAACACTTCGAGATGAATTAACACATCTACCTAATCGCAGATATGTCATGTCTAAACTTAATGAATTAGCAGCAGAAAAGGAATCGCAATTCACCCTATTAAATATCGATGTAAATGGATTTAAATACATTAACGATACTCTAGGCCATGATGCAGGCGATAAATTCCTTAAACATATTGCAAAGATATTAACTAATGAAACAAAAACACATGGTACGGTTGCTCGATATGGAGGTGATGAATTTTTAATTATATTAACTAATATTGATATTCCTGCTCATATAGAAATTTTTATATCTCAAATTAGAAGAGCCATTAAAACAAATCCATTTCATTGGGAGGAACAAATACTTATCCCTTCACTAAGTATTGGCTTTGCTATTTTTAAAGAAGAAATTCAATCAGTTGAGCAATTATTATCTTGTGCTGATGCAAGTATGTATACTCAAAAACAAAGAAGCAGAAGAAAAACAGATTCCGTTTTGTAACATCCATTGGTAAAACGTCAATCATATTTGAGTTCCATCTAAACCCAGTTATTTACATAAATAACTGGGTGATCTTATTAAGGGTGAGATGGAATAATGTATCAGAGAAATATTCCTCCATGATATTATTAGATATCAAAAATACAACGTTACTAAACTAATAAAGACTGAACATAATCTTTAATGCCATCATCCTGGCAGTTATCGAAAAAACATTGCTGGAAGCGTTCACCAGTGACAGCAGTAAGCACTAATTCTTGGTCAATCGCACGCAGCGTATCTAAGTAATTATCTTTGTTCACCGCAGCTTTCACTTGACCTAAAATCCCAGCATTGCGTACTTGAGGATCTCTACGTTCTATCGGGTAACCTTCTCCACGAGGGCCTGTAAACGCTTTTTCAAAAATGTAACGAGCATTCAACTCAGCCGCCCAACCAAAACCTTTAGCAAAAGCAAGTGCAAGCGCATTACCGTTATTGATTTGATTAAACAAAAATGCGTCAGATGGGTCCAAGCAATAACCACAAGACACACCAGGATGTAAATTTAACGACATCATAGCGCCCTGACCTGTTCCGCAGCCTGAAACAACAAAATCCACTGCCTTAGCGTTCAACAATAAACTGGCTTGGATACCTAAATGAATATAAGTAAGATGATGATCATTTTCATCACTCATACCCACATTCGCAACAGAATGACCTAATGGCTCAACCACATTTTTTAGTTCATTAAGAATGGTTGCATTTTTACCTGCTTGACTATTTTCCATCATTAAAGCTATTTTCATTAGTTTCTCCTGCAGCATCGCTGCATTAAGTTATATTAATTATTCAAAAATTTACGCATTCTCGTAAAACCATCAATAAAATGATCCGCTTCTATAGAAGCAATGCCAACTAGTCGTAAAAAGTGTAGAAGGCAGTTTCAATTGTACAAAAATTACAGTGTTATCATTTTCAACTAAAACAGTATCCAAAAGAAAAAACACTGAACAACCGCATTAAACCGATTGATATTTAGTACCATTCCGCCTAACAACCTGATCATTCATTATGATGACAAAAACAATATACAGGCAAAAACAATGCACATCAATTTATTTGTAAAACGCCGTTTTATAAATAATGTTATTTATTTTACTTTAATTGTGCGTATTATTAATGTTTTCAAAAAATTAAAAAGGGTTTTTATAAATACTATAAAATTTAAAGTTAGAAGGTATAATGTATAAAAGAGATAAAACAAGGGAAAAAGATGGAAAAGTCAACTCAGCCAGAATCTGTATCATCGGTTTTAAAAGTATTTAGTATTCTCCAAGCATTAGGTGAACAAAAAGATATTGGAGTATCTGAACTTTCACAACGTCTTATGATGTCTAAAGCGACGACTTATCGTTTTCTACAAACCATGAAAACCCTTGGATATATAAACCAAGAAAATGAAGCGGATAAATACTCATTAACACTTAAACTGTTTGAGTTAGGTTCTAAGTCATTAGAATATGTTGACTTGGTTACATTAGCAGATAAAGAGATGCGACTGATATCCGAGCAAACTAATGAAGCCCTACATTTAGGCACTTTGGATGAAAGCGCAATTATTTACATCCATAAAATAGATTCAAATTACAGTTTAAGAATGCAATCAAAGATCGGCCGACGTAACCCTTTATATAGCACAGCAATAGGCAAAGTACTATTAGCAGAACGGGAAGAGTCTTTTGTTCGTAATACATTATATGATGTTGAATTTATTAAACATACTGAAAAAACATTAGAAAATACAGACCAACTCTTATCTGAATTAAAGGTTGTAAAAGCACAACATTACTCTGAAGATAATCAAGAACAAGAACCAGGGTTACGTTGTATTGCAGCTCCTATTTACGATCGTTTTGGCAGTGTGATTGCAGGAATATCAATCTCGCTGCCTACTATACGATTTGATGAAAAACGCATCCCTTATTATGTAGATCTTCTACACAAAGCAGGAAAAAGTATCTCATCTCAATTAGGTTATAAGAATTACCCTGCAAACTAATTAACTTTATAAATTAGTAAATAGTTACATTAATATCTATACCCGTTACCATTCAAGGTGAAAATTCAGCAAGCCGTGAAGTGACAAGTTCTAAGCAGAAAGAGGGAAATCTAACGGTTTGACTCGACACTTTCTAACAACGAAGAAGATTGGTTCACTGCTTGAACGATAACGGGTATAAGTAATTATTCCTTTTTCAACTGAATATACCCTCTATATAAGTACATGTTTAATCTTGTACTTCACTCTTGATGACTTTCTGCATAATTTACAATCCAATCATGCACCTTACTTAATCCAAACAAAAAACAAAACAAAGGTTCAATAAATAAAATTAAATTGATATTAATGTTTACATGTTTTAAATGGATCTCTATATTTAATTTTTAAATAAAACAGAGGTAGGTAAAAATGTTAGTAATTAATCGTAATAATGTAAAAAATAAAACGACAATTGGACTTCTTATAGTAATTGCTCTCACAGGATGCGCAAGTAGCGAACAAAGCAATGACAATCCCTCTAAACAAAGTTCCCTATCAGTTATACCTACCATCAATTCAGCAGGAATGGCTCCTTCAGAAAAGTATGATCTTTCCGATTGGAAACTTGAGATTGCAACCGATGAAAATGGGGATGGGAAATCTGATAGCATTCAACCTAATAGACTAAATAATGGATACCAAAATACCAATTTCTTTTATTTAGGTGAGGATGGCGGCTTAGTGTTCACCGCACCAATGTATGGTACAACGACCTCAAGCCGTACAAAATACGTACGCACCGAATTAAGAGAAATGTTAAGAGGGAATGATACGAGTATTCCAACAGCGAAACCAGGTAAGAATAATTGGGTATTCTCATCCTTTAGTGAAAGTGACCAGAATATTGCAGGTGGTGTCGACGGCACATTAGATGTCACCTTAAAAGTAGATCGCGTTTCTAGTACAGGTAAAGATTACCAACAAGGACGTATCATTATTGGTCAAATCCATGCAAAAAAAGATGAACCAGTAAGAATTTATTATCGTAAGTTAAAAGGTAATAAAAATGGTTCAATATACTTGGGTCATGAGATCAATGGGACTAAACAAACAGAATGGATTGATATGATTGGCACTAAATCTAATACGGCAGAGAATCCGGAAGATGGTATCGCATTGGGTGAAATGTTTAGTTACCAAATCAAAGTTATTGGGCATCAATTATCAGTCACTATTATACGCGAAGGCAAACCCGATGTTGTCAACACAATCGATATGAAAGACAGTGGCTACCATGACAAAAAAGGCGAATACATGTTCTTTAAAGTAGGTATTTATCACGTAGTTAATACTGGGGATGCAGATGATTATGCTCAAGCAACCTTTTACAAAATAGATAATAAACACAACGGTTATGCTAACTAAACTATCTTCAACTTAAACGACAATAATTATTTTCCATCTTATTATTTCTATATCCGTTACCATTCAAGGTACATAAATCAGCAAGCGGAGAAGTGAACATATTCTAGGCTGAAAAAGGAAAATCTAATACCAATTACATTAAATAATACCAATTGTAGGAAGTATGTGATCTAAATTTAGCGCAGAAAAAACAATTCAATTCGAGGCTTAAATTGACGTAAATGGTTGTTCCCTTTACGATATTTACAACCAAGAAGTGAGTTGTTTAACCAGTAAAATAGATCAGCTATTTACTTCGATTGGTATAAGTTATCTAAATTTTACGCAGGGAAAATGGCTTAGTTTAAGGCGTAAGTTGAGGAAAACGGTTGATCTATTTACGAAACTTACAGCGAAGAAATAAGTTATTTTAACAAGTAAAATAGATCAGTTAATTAACGTGATTGGTATAACTAATTAAATCGACACTTTCTAACAGCGAAAAGGGAGGCTTCACCGCTTGCGCTCTGATTCGTTTAACGACAACGGGAAATGGTAGAATCACTACACCCTATAAGTTCAGACTTGTCTCAATAACCAACAAGTTGCTACAAAAACAAACTTGAAGCCTCAACCGCCCCTGCTCTTTTCTCCCATTAAAATTATTTATAAACGATATAAAAATGTCAAACGAATCCCTAAAAACAGTACTTTACTATTTGCTCTAGCACAATTAGTGTATATTTGCAGATAATGAATGCGATCAATGCATTACGATTTTTTCCAGGAGGCTTTATGTCAGTCCTTTCTTCAAATAGTGTTTTTACTTCTCTTCAACAATCTGGCCCCTTTTCGGTTACGGAAAACTCTCTCAATGATAGCCATTTTTCTAGTCAAACTCGTCAATGGGTAAAAGACCTACAGCTAGATCCTAATAACATCACAAAGTATCGGGCTTTACGTAGTCAGATATTTGAATTTTTAGGCGTAGATAGCTTTGAACAAATTCAATCTCTTATTAAACATAAAAGTTTACGAGAAGAACGATCAGAGAGAGCACTTTATTTGTTGGGTAACATGTTCGGTATCAATGGCAACCTTAATGAAATAAAAAGCCGAGTTGATGAATATTCACGTACTGCAGATGCGGTGATCCATTCACTGATCGGCAAAATACTTTCACCTTATGCATCACATATAGAAGCAACCAATGAAATTGAAGTAACCAATAATCCTGTTGAGTTGCTATTGATCATGTTTAACGATGATTATCACAAAAAGGCACGTTTTGAAGCTCGGCGTAAACTGATTTTAATGACATTAGCTGGCAACATTGATCACCGTGAACGTGAAACTGATATTGAAAGCAAATTCTCAGCATTTCTTACCTTTCTAAACGGTTATGTATGGAGCCCTAATTTAAAAATAGGCGAGCTAGACCCAGTGTACCTTCATTCCAAACATCGCGATGAGGATTATAAATGTACAGGGGTTACTGTGTTATCACCAGAACAAGCGATGTTGATAGAGCCTTTGAAAGGAGAAAAACTCACACTGATTAAACGACGTAGTTTTTCTGCGGGCCTCAAAAGAACGCCAATTTACGTTGCAATCAGAAAAAAGCCGCCTCATTCAAAAGTACTCAAGTTATTACGTAAAAACCAAAAAAACCCTGCCGTTGCAGTAGATGACGAATTAGGATTAATGGCAGTATTAGATTCAGTTAGTGATGTAAAAGCATTCCAACAACATCTCACTCGCAGCGCTTCTAATGCCAACTCATTAATGGTACTAGAAGATATCTCAGATACGTTAAATGAGCATACTCAATATAAAGGGCGAGCAGTTGGTACTAGCGATAAAACATCAATGATGAAATTCTTTGCCCGCTTAGGTGGAATGCGAGTTGAATTTATCATTCATACCAATCAATCATGGTTAAATTATATGTATCAACAAGATGTTGCGCATAACGAATATGAAGTGAAACGTATATTTGATACAGGTGTGATAGAGCTGCTATTTCCAGTAGATGTATTTCATCTACAACATACAAAAACACGTGATGAAATGGTAAAATTTTTCCGTAAACAAATAGAAGCCTAGCCTTATTAACTTATAGATTAATAAGAGCTAAGCTGCAAAATGATCAATAACGATGTGCCTTACAACCCCCCTTTAACTTGACACTAAGGGTTTAGAAGAAGTCTGAAGCTCATCGTTAATCTCACTATGCTTCACTAATAACATTGCCGTTTCATGTTGCGCATGAACAAATGAGCGAATAGCGAGATCCGCCAAGGCTTCTTTTTCATCTAAACTATTAATCTTAACAATCAAATTGGCTTCAGGGTAATAATCTAAAACTGATTCACAAATGATTTTAATATTCCTTATTGAATTAACCGTCAAAATAATATTTGATGACAATTCTACTTTTAATGACTCCAATACAGGTTGTTTATCCAAATGACCAAAATACGCGTTATAACCTCTATTTCTCGCAACCAATACATGTTGTAAATTATCCGAGATGATCAAGAATTTTTTGTTTTTCTTTTGTAACTCTTGCGCAACAATCCGGCCTAATGTATCGAAACCACAAATAACAGTATGATGATCGATCACAACAGGTGTGATTTTGTCAGATTCAAAAAACTCAGTCACGAATAAAGCAGCTAACTTATAAATATTATTGACCATAAATGGCGTGATAATCATTGATAACACGGTGACTAAAATTAAGAAGCCCCCTAACTCTTGCGAGAGTAAATTTTGATTAGTTGCCAATGCAAAAATAGCAAATGAAAACTCACCAACCTGACACAACGCAAATGCTGATTTTATCGAATCACTTTTATTCGACTCATGTTTTATTAAAAAGTACACCACAATTGCTTTCACCAGCATCGCTGATATTAAAACCGCAGCGACCAGATGTAAGTGATGCAAGAAGTACAAAACATCTATTTTTGTACCAATAGAAAAGAAAAATGCACCTAATAACAGATCTTTGTATGAGGCAATATCAGACTCTACCTTCACATGAAACTGACTTTCAGCAATAATCATACCCGCAATAAAAGCGCCCAATGAATAAGTAAACCCCATTTCATGCGCAAGCAGCGATGCACCTAATACAATGGTCAACACTGAGCCTAAGAACATCTCTTCCATTCTTGCTCTACTAGAAAAATGCAATAACCACTCAATAATCTTCTTACCTAAGGTAAACATAAATACGATCACTAAACAGGCATACACTGATGTTTTTAATAATACATCAGCAACCGAAAGTCCTTCTTTTGCTAAAAATCCGATCAGTAATAAAATAGGGATCACTGCAAGGTCTTGAAAAATTAGAATTGCTACCGTTTTTTCACCATAAGGTGTGACAATATCTTTAGATCTTTTCAGATAAGTCACCACAATCGCCGTTGATGACAAACTAAAAGCTAAAGCGATAATAATGGCGGAGGTGGTATCTAGTTTCACTAAGTAGAAAGCAATCAAAAATATAATGATCGAGCTAACTACCACTTGAAAGAACCCATTAATAAATATTATTTTTCTGAGTTTTTTTAACTTGGTGAATGACATCTCCAAACCAATAGTAAACATCAAAAACACAATACCAAATTCACCGATTAATTCTAATGAGCTAAGGTTAGCACTCCCATTAAAATCGAATAGATTACTAATAACAGTACCTGTAATGATATACCCCACAATATGTGAGATAGAAAATTTAGTCAGAATAATGTTAATGATACTGGCGATAGCTAAAGAGATAGCGATGATGATGAGTATTGAATCCATAGCGAACCTTAAAATATTAATCCTTGTATTTGCTAATATATAACGTAGATCACACTTCATAAACACTTTTTTATCATTTACCGACAAAATAAAAATAATCACTGCTTTGATAAACAACTAAAATTAAAGGGAAAATAATATTACTCGCCAGAAAAACATGAAGTAACTATCATTTTTTAGAAAAAAAACGTTTTAAATCAAAAAATAACTAAAGTCTGAAGGTTAAACTGAACACTCTTTTATACATTTTTCTATTAACTTACTAATAGTTAAATATATCCGTTTCCATTGAATTTACAGGAGTTATCATGATCAGACCCGAAAGTGGGGTTGAAGCCGTTGATCTAGCGGTTCAACCATTTGGTTGGCTTTTATTAGCGATATTTGTCGTTGGATATTACTTTATTGCTGCAGAAGAAAAGTACCATATTAATAAAGCCAAACCCGCGTTATTTACAGGCACATTTATGTTTATGTTGCTCGGCGGTTATTACGCAATAAATGGCTTAGACTTTTTAGCCTTCGACACAGAAATCGCGCATTTAATATTAGAAATAGCAGAAATATTCTTCTTCCTATATGTCGCCATGACATTTATTGAAGCCCTGATTGAAAGAAACGTATTTGATGCGTTAAAAGAAAAACTCCTTAAATCTGGCTTCAATTACAAGAAACTCTTTTGGGTAACAGGATTTCTAGCCTTTTTCATCTCACCCGTTGCAGATAATTTAACAACCGCATTAATTCTTTCCACAGTACTAATCACCATCGAAAAAACCAATAAAGCTTTCCTCGTCCCTGCTGCCATCAACATAGTTGTAGCGGCTAATGCGGGTGGTGCTTGGTCTCCATTCGGTGACATTACCACATTAATGGCTTGGTCTGCTGGTAAAGGTTCATTCGTTGATTTCTTATTTTTATTCCCTTCTTCCATCATTGGTTGGGGTATCACAGCCTTCTTATTATCTCGTTTTATTCCAGAAGGAAATCCAGAAAAAATAGAAAACAGCGAGCCTGTGCAAATTCACAAAGGCGGTAAAGTGATCATCGGTTTAGGTATCTTCACTATCGCATCTGCAGTGTTAGGAAAGCAGCTCATGCATTTACCACCTATGTGGGGCATGCTATTTGGCCTCTCATTATTACAACTTTACGCATATACCCTTAAAAAATATCATGACAATGATATTCAAATTTATAAATCTGTTTCAAAAGTGGAAAATGACACATTACTCTTCTTCTTCGGTATTCTAGCCGCGGTAGGAGCACTCCACTTCGCAGGTTTCTTAAGTCATGCTGCTAAACTCTACACCATGTTTGACCCAATGTATGTGAACATGGGAGTAGGTTTCTTATCGGCCATTGTTGATAACGTTCCAGTTATGTCTGCTGTATTAAAATCATCACCCGACATTCCATTAGCACAATGGATGTTAGTAACGCTGACCGCAGGTGTCGGCGGCAGTATGATTTCATTCGGCTCTGCCGCAGGCGTTGGTGTGATGGGTAAACTAAAAGGTATCTATACGTTTGGTGCACACATGAAATACTCATGGACCATTATTGTCGGTTACTTTGCTTCTATCGCCGTTTGGTACGTGCAATATGAAGTACTAGGCCTATATATCAAACCTACTGTCCAAGCAGTAACAGGTCATTAATATTCTTTAATGAGTACAGTAATACCAATCACAT
>JAOFNL010000034.1 GCA_028041985.1 Psychromonas sp.
TTTAATTAAGCGGAATGGTATAATCATAAAGTTTGACCGTGCTAAGAGTATATATCCGTTATCTTTCAGGGTGCTTTGTTCGTAAACGCTCGGTAAAGTTATCAGGGCAAGATTACGTGTGTTCAATAAATGAGTTTCAATACTTTTTCTGCATAGGTATTAGACTATTTCAATTAAAATTGGACCGTCTTGTTCTGTTAATTCACCAATTGCATGTAGTTCGACATTGTGTAATTTGGCTGTTGCTTTAACCTCTTCTATAGCACCAACTTCGACAGCAAGTAATAATCCACCTGAAGTTTGTGGATCACAAAGCAGGGCTTTTTGTGTTTCTGTTATCGGGCCTATTTTATCGCCATAACTTGCATAGTTACGTCCTGTTCCTCCCGGTACACAACCTTTTTCGATATAATCAAAAATAGAAGGTAGATGAGGTACTTTATCAAAGTAGATGGTTGCTTTTAATTTACTACCCTCACAAATTTCACTCAAATGACCTAATAAACCAAACCCCGTTACATCCGTCATCGCTTTTACGCCTGTTACATTTGCAAAGGATTCGCCGGGTTTATTTAATTGACACATCCAATCGCGAGCAACACCTTTGTGCAGATCTTGTAATTTCGATTGTTTTTCAGCCGTCGTTAAAATACCAATGCCTAAAGGTTTGGTTAAGAATAACTGACAGCCATTTTCAGCTTTATCATTACGTTTTACTTTTTCGGTTGAGACTATGCCTGTCACTGCAAGTCCAAAAATAGGCTCTGGAGTATCAATGGAGTGTCCGCCAGCTAATGAAATTCCTGCGTCAGCGCATGCTGCTCGGCCACCTTCAATTACTTTTTGCGCCACTTCAGGTGGTAATAAATTAACAGGCCAACCTAATATCGCAATCGCCATAATCGGTTTTCCGCCCATTGCATAGATATCACTAATCGCATTCGTTGCAGCAATACGGCCAAAATCATAGGGGTCATCAACAATCGGCATAAAAAAATCTGTGGTACTGACAATCGCGGTACCATTTTGTAAATCAAATACCGCAGCATCATCTTTGCTTTCATTACCAACCAGTAAATTAGGATCGTGGAAGGGAGTAATTTGGGTGTGTAATATTTTCTCTAAAATTTGTGGAGAAATTTTACAGCCGCAACCCGCGCCATGGCTATATTGTGTTAAGCGAACTTCTTTCATGTAACTCTCCTAAAATTATTTATTATTATGGATATTCATTCTATTTTTGTTGGTATCGATACTCTATTTTCCGCCTAATTCCCCAAGCTGTTCATGAGCAGATTCAATGGCGCGTAAGCGGTCAAGTACCGCTGGATTTTCTGAAAACATAAAGCTAATAAGTAAAGTTAAAACGCTCATTACGCTTGTATAGGAATCAAGTTTAGAGGTGCCGTGGACAATACAATTTAATTTCCATGTTGCACGTTTCTCTAATATGGCAGCAGTAGGATCTGATATCAGTGCAACAGGTGCTTTTTTATTGCATGCGAGTTCGATAATATCATCGAGAATAGGGGTTCTTCTTCGCATCGCAAACACAATCAGTAAATCATCTTCATTGATATCAAAAAGCTCCTCTGCTATTGCTTGATTCGCCCCTGGGTGTAATGTCACATTGGCACGCAATAAACCTAATTGACGGTGTAAATATTCAGCAAGAAAGCGATTATTTCTATAACCCACAACCATGATCCGTTTTTTGTTTGAGATTGCTTTAACAAGTGAGCGTAACCTTGATATGTCGATCCCTTCAAGCGTACGTTGTAAATTAGCTTGTTCAGAATTGATATGATTGGTAATTATTTCACTTGTATTAGTTTGTTTATTTTGTGAGTTATCAAAGTTTCCGCTTTGGTAAATTGGCGCTCCCCACTGTTTTGCTTCTCTTGCTTGCCGACGTGCATCATTAAAATCTTTGTAACCAAGGCGGCTAAAAAATCGGGTTGCTGCAGCCCTTGAAGTATCGGCTAATTCGCATAATTCGGTTGCTGAATAGTCTGTTATATTGCCCGGAAAAGAGAGTAAAAGATCCGCCAAGGGTTTCTCTGAAGGTGGAATACTTTGGTAATGCTCTCGAATTCTTGCATCCAATAAATCTTGATCGCTCATATTGCTCAATTTACTCTCCACTCGGGTGATAATTAATTTTCAGTATAACTATACATGAAAAATAATTATCAAAAAAGAGTTGAATTTGTGATATTAAAATTTTAATATCGAAGTTGTTGATATTTTATTTTCACTTGAGGTAGAAATAATATGAGTGAGCAAACATTTTGCATTAATGCTGATCGGCTAATGCGTCGTTTAAAAAGCTTAGGGGAAATTGGCGCGCTTGAAGGGGGCGGTGTTTCTCGTTTAGCCCTGACTGACTCTGATAAAAAAGGACGAGATTTAGTCGTAAGTTGGATGAAGCAATTAGGTCTTAGTGTATCGATAGATCCCATTGGTAATGTTATTGCAACGCTTAAGGGAAAACAGGATTTACCTTGCATCATGATGGGATCGCATATTGATACGGTTTCAACTGGTGGTTTATTTGATGGTAATTTAGGTGTACTAGCTGGACTAGAAGTCATTGAAACACTGATTGACCTAAATATCACTCCAGAGCGTCCTGTTGCCGTTGGTTTCTTTACCAATGAAGAAGGTTCTCGTTTTGCACCCGATATGATGGGAAGCGCTGTATTTTCTAAAACATTATCACTGCAAACCGCGTTAGAGACAGTGGGAATAGATGGTGCTAGCGTCGGCGATGAATTACAACGCATTGGTTATCAAGGAACCGCTGAGTTTCCTAATATTAAACAAGATATTGCAGCTTACCTTGAACTTCATATCGAGCAAGGGCCTGTACTCGACGAACAAAACATTGAGATTGGTGTTGTTGAAGGTGTACAGGGTATTTCATGGCAAGAATTTAAGTTAACAGGTGTTTCTAATCATGCTGGCACCACGCCTATGCAATATCGACAAGATGCGGGTTTAGTTGCTGCAAAAGTGACTGCATTTGTTAATGAGCTCGCTTTATCAATGGCGCCTAACCAATTAGCGACCGTGGGTGCATTAGAACTTAAGCCTAACTTGATCAATGTTGTTTCTAACTTTGCCTTATTTACCGTTGACTTAAGAAACCCAGATGAAGCTGAACTGCAAAAAGCAGAAGCCGCATTAGCAAAATATATAAGTGAGCAAGTAAAAGCCCATGACTTGCAGGTTGAGAAAAAAGTACTCGCACGTTTTCAGCCTGTTCATTTTAATCCTGAGCTTGTCAATCGTATTGAAAAGGTTGCTAACTCAAATAATTTTTCAACACTACGTCTATTTTCTGGGGCAGGGCATGATGCTCAAATGTTTGCTCCACACTGTTCTACCGCAATGATCTTTGTACCTAGTTATAAAGGTATTAGTCACAATATTAATGAATACACCAGTCCTGAACAGGTAAGCAATGGCGCGAATATATTGCTTCAAACTGTTTTGGAACTGACGTCTCATCATACCGCTCATTAAAAGGGAATTATCAAATGTCTAGAAAATTAATGGTTGGCGTTGCCCAACTTGGTCCGATTGCACGTAGTGAGTCTCGTGCTGAAGTGGTTGTTCGTATGATCCGCTTATTAACAGAAGCGCATGCGAAAGGTTGTAAATTTGTGACCTTTCCTGAATTAGCGTTAACGACTTTTTTCCCTCGTTGGTTTTTTGAAGATGAAGAGGAATTAAACTTTTTCTATGAAAAAGAGATGCCTAATGATGCGACTAAACCGTTATTTGATAAAGCCGCAGAGCTAGGTGTTGGCTTCTATTTAGGTTACGCCGAATTAAGCGATGATGAAGAGGGTAAATCACATAAATATAACACCTCTATTTTAGTGGATGATAAAGGACAAATTGTCTCTAAGTACCGAAAAATTCATTTGCCAGGTCACACTGAGAATGAACCTTGGCGTCCTTTCCAACATCTAGAAAAACGCTATTTTGAACCGGGTGATATGGGCTTTGGAAGTTGTGATTTTATGGGCGGAAAAGTCGGTATGGCATTGTGTAACGATCGCCGCTGGCCAGAAACTTACCGAGTAATGGCATTGCAAGGGGCTGAAATGATCGTCTTAGGCTACAACACGCCTATGCACTATCCACCAGTTCCACAACATGACCATTTACAAGGTTTTCATAATCACTTAGTTATGCAATCCGCTGCTTATCAAAATGGTTGTTGGATTGTAGCCTGTGCTAAAGCAGGCCCTGAAGAGGGATGTGATTTACTCGGTGAGAGTTGCATTATCGCACCAACAGGGGAAATTGTCGCTCAAGCAAAAACAGTGGGTGACGAATTGATTTTTGCTGAGTGTGATTTTGAACAAACTCGCGAAATCAAAGAGCATATCTTCAACTTTGATCTGCACAGAAGACCTGATGAATACAAAATCATTAGCCAACCAAAAGTCGTTGCAGATTAATGATGTCAGAATTATCTCACTTCTTTATCGAAGTGAGATAAACGTCTTTAATCATTCAACCCGTATTTTTTTAGTTTTCTATAAAGTGTTGCAATGCCAATATCTAATTCATCGGCAACTTCTTTGCGACTGCCTAATCGTTTAATGGCATCTTCTATTCGTGATTTTTCCATACTTTCTAAGGTCATTGTTGCATTGTTTTCTGGCAACTTTGATACCGTGTTGTTCATTTTTGCTTGTAGATTAGGTGGCAGTAAATCAGTATCAATTTGTCCTCCATCGGGAAGAATATTGATAAGGTATTCAATTAAATTACTTAGCTCTCGGACATTACCAGGCCAATGATAGCTATTCAGACAATCCATAGCTTGCTGAGTGATCCCCGGATAACTCACGCCTAATTTCTGCGCATGTAATTCAAGAAAATAATTAACTAACAATTGAACATCACCTTCTCTCTCTTTTAGAGGCGGAAGGTAAAGTGGAATCACATTCAGGCGGTAATAGAGATCTTCCCTAAATTCATTACTTGCTATTAATGCTTCGAAATTACGATTAGTTGCAGAGATGATACGAATATCAATAGGTATTGCTTTATTCGATCCAACAGGCATCACTTCTCGCGTTTCTAATACCCTGAGTAATTTGGCTTGAAGTTGCATCGACATATCACCAATTTCATCAAGAAAAAGGGTGCCTGTATTCGCAGCTTCGATTAAACCCACTCTTCCTTTACTAGACGCCCCTGTGAAAGCACCTTTGGTGTATCCGAAAAGCTCACTTTCTAATAATTGATTGGGAATAGCCGCACAATTTATAGCAATAAAAGGGCTTTTAGCTCGGTTACTCAGCTTATGAATTGCATTAGCAATCACTTCTTTACCTGTGCCACTTTCCCCATTAATTAATACACTCGACGGGCTTGCTGCAATCCGACTCATTAAGGCTTTAATATGCAACATCTTGCTGCTTTCGCCAATGGTACCTGTGAAAATTGCATTCGCTTCTGGCGTGATAGTCGGGCTATGTGGTTGGTAAAAAGACATTAGAAAGAGTTTGTGCGATTGTAAGTTATTAAAGCGACCAACCAATAACTCTTCTCGTTTTCCAACGGAGATAATATGTTGCTGTTCATTATCAATACTGTTTTTACAATGTGATAAAGCGCGAATATTAATTTGGGTTTTTTCTAAATCTTTTTTAGTGAGATTAAGGTTATTTAGTGCAGGTTGATTACCATATTTAACGTAGTTGTTTTCATCAAGAACAAGAACACCTTGGTCCATATTATCAATAAGATTAAGAAAAATAGATTCTAGCCCATAGGATTGAGTATTTTCTTCAACCAGTTTAGTAATCACTAACTGTGCAATGTGTTTGATGTAGTCAGAAAAAATAGCCGTATTTTCTTTGATAAGTAACTGCGATTGCTCACTGAATGCAACTAAGCTAATGACACCAATACATCGTCCTTCTGCTAAAATTGGGACGCCTAAAAAAAGCTGTTTCGTTGCAATTGTCTCGGCTATCACATGCCTCACAAAGTGGATCTGATTGCGAGCGGATCAGTATTTTTTCTTCTTTGGTTTCTATTATGTAGCGGAATAACCTTGAACTAGTATTCAGCTTTTCACCTAAATGATGATTGTAGGGGCCTGTTCCTGCAATTCGGACTAAATCAGAGTCGACAACTTCTGCATCAAGTTTGAGCACTGAGGCTAGCATCTTGGTAAAACGAATGATGGTAGGTTGGATAGCCATTAATTGAGATGTTGTGTTTTTATTGTGCATACGGGCCTATTTTAATATTGGGTTCTCTCTCAAGTGTTAAGGTATAAACGTGCATAAAATCGAGCTTAACAATATCAGTTTAACAGGAGGAGTTGAAGCTAACTTTGAAAATGCTAATGTTGGCTGATATATCGTTATATTAGCGAAAAACCTGCTCAGATATTGTCATAAAACCCTTATATTTACTATCTATTAAGGGAGATTTTATCGTTCATTATCTTTATCAAAATGATAGTTAGGTAGTTTAGAAACTATCATTTCTGATAGTTTAATCGTTTTCCATCTGCATCCCATGATAAATGCCTACTCGGTTATGTTGCTGCTTAACCCTCTAGGTTGTTGATGGTGCTATATAATTACGTGTTTATTTTTGATTTGGCACAGATATTGGATTATTAGGTAATAAACTTAAATATTATGAGGTGTTGCTTTGACAAATTTCAAATTAAATATCGAGCCGAATCGCCATTTTACAGGTGAATTATCTACTCAGTTTTCAGTTAAAGAGGGAGAGAAAGCAAAGCAGTTTCATCAGCGTTTGCCGGGTTATAAACCAACGCCATTACGCGACTTAAAACATTTAGCGAAAACCTTTTCAGTCGGGAAAATACTAGTCAAAGATGAATCTTATCGATTTGGTTTGAATGCTTTTAAAATGTTGGGTGGTGTTTACGCAATTGCGCGCTTGTTATGTGATGAATTTAAACTGGATATTGATACGTTTAATTTCGACACATTACAAAATCATATCGAGAAAAAATTAACATTTGCTACCGCAACCGATGGTAATCACGGTCGTGGTGTCGCATGGGCCGCTCAGCAATTAGGGCAAAATGCAGTGATTTACATGCCTAAAGGCGCTGCGGCTGAGCGTGTTAAAAACATTCGCGCATTAGGCGCAGAGTGCATAGTGACCGACCTTAATTACGATGAAACAGTAAGATTGGTGGTTGGGCTTGCTGAAACTAATGGCTGGAAAGTGGTTCAAGATACGGCATGGGAAGGTTACAGCGAAATCCCAACTTGGATAATGCAAGGTTATAGTACGATGGCGGCAGAAGCGATAGATCAAATCACTGAACAAGGTCTTGCTAAACCGACGCATGTTATTTTACAAGCGGGTGTTGGTGCAATGGCGGGCGGAGTCTTAGGATTTCTTGCCGACAAACTAGGTGCCAATAACCTTAAAACAATCATTGTAGAACCTGAAAAAGCTGACTGTATTTATCGTTCTGGAGTCAGTGAAAAAGGGGAAATGATCAATGTAGGCGGCGAGTTAGATACCATTATGGTTGGTCTAGCATGTGGTGAACCAAATCCATTGGGTTGGGAAGTCTTACGCAACTGCGCGACACACTTTGTTTCCTGTGAAGATAAACTTGCTGCACTGGGTATGCGAGTTTTGGGGAATCCAATGGGAAACGATCCGCGTATAATCTCAGGCGAATCTGGCGCGATTGGAACGGGATTACTTGCAGGTCTTTATTACAGTGATGATAAACAAGCGTTGATGGAACAGTTACAACTTGATTCTAATTCAGTTGTACTAGTTATTAGCACGGAAGGTGATACTGACCCAGTACATTATCGCGATGTTGTGTGGCAAGGAAAACACGCGACGGCTTAATTTAAGATAAGTTAACCTAATTCAATGGAATATTATTATGAATAACAATACAACTTATCAGACTGATTATTCGGAGTTATTAGCAGGGCAAGAAGGTAGCGCTCAAGCTTTACTGATCCGTCATGGTCAAGTTGGTGACCACCAAAGCGTTAGAACCGCTGATATTCTTATTCAGAACGGAAAAATAGCACAAGTTGCTGCTCAAATTTCTGTTCAAGATATCGACTGTGTTGTGATTGATGCGACTGATAAGCTTGTATTGCCCGGTGGTATAGATGTTCATACTCATTTTAATATTGATGTCGGTTTAGCCCGCAGTTGTGATGATTTTTACACGGGAACAAGAGCGGCAGCCTGTGGTGGGACAACCAGTATTATTGACCATATGGGATTTGGCCCAGCGGGTTGTAGCCTATTCCATCAACTTGAAGTGTATAAAGGTTACGCCCAAGATAAAGCGGCGATTGATTATAGTTTTCACGGCGTCATTCAACATATTGATGATGAGATATTAAGTCAGATGCAAGCAATGGTGTCCGATCAAGGGATCGCTAGCTTTAAACTATATTTAACCTATCAACATAAACTGGACGATGACGCGGTTTATAAAGCGCTTAGTCAGTTGAAAAAAGTAGGGGCGTTAACGACAGTTCACCCCGAAAATGACGCCACTATTACGATCAAACGTGCTCAGCTATTAAGCGAAGGTAAAACAGAGCCAAAATATCATGCGCAAAGCCGACCATTAGAGTGTGAAGCGGAAGCAGTTGCTCGTATGATCAACCTTGCGAAACTCGCCGATGATGCGCCTTTGTATATCGTTCATTTATCTAATGGACTTGGGCTTGATTACGCTCGTATGGCGCGTGCTAACCAACAGGCCGTATGGGTTGAAACTTGTCTTCAATATCTATTGCTTGATGACAACTACTACGATCGTGAAGATGGGCTCAAGTTTATTCTAAGCCCTCCACTTCGTCCTGAAGCGGAGAAAGAAAAACTCTGGCAAGGTCTGATTGATGGAAGCATTGATACCGTGGCAACGGATCATTGCGCATTTACTTATGCTGAACAAAAACAATTGGGTGCCGACAATTTTGCACAATGCCCTAATGGGCTACCTGGCGTAGAAACAAGAATGCCTTTGTTATTTTCTGAAGGTGTGATGAAAGGGCGCATTGATATCCCTCGTTTCGTTGAATTGACCAGTTATCAGCCCGCTAAATTGTTTGGCTTATATCCTAAAAAAGGCAGCCTTGAAGTGGGAGCAGATGCGGATTTGGTATTATTTGATAGCAACGAAAAACAAACCATTACGCATGATCTGTTACATGACAATAGTGACTACACGCCGTTTGAAGGTATCTCGTGTACTGGTTGGCCTGTGATGACGCTATGCCGAGGAGCGGTTGTTGCTTGCAATGGTAAGTTTACTGGTCAAGCTGGGTTTGGACGTTTTATGCATCGCAAACCCTTTTCTGCGTAAATTTAGTTCGCCATATTAGTCATATTGCAGTGCTAAATGCAGCATCGCTTCAAGCACACTACCACCGATTGCACGCGCTTTATCTGACACCGTAGTGTAATCGGCTTTCTCGCCTCTTGGGTCAATATCCGCAATTTTAAAATCATTTTCTACACTCAATCCATCATTGATCAAGCCTCTAACCATGCCACTTAGCGGCGCATAAACTGGCATGCTATCCACCTTGGCAATAATATCGCCTTGTTTCACAATATCGCCAATTTTTGATAACCGTTGAACTTGTCCAGCACAAGGGGAGCGAACCACGCGTTCATAAGTGTAACCCGCAATATTACCCGGAATACCTGAATTGGGCAGAGTACAGCCTTTATAGATAACTCTTCCTAAATAATGACCTCGACTAGTTTCAATCAAAGCATGACAATCTTTGCCTGCTTCAAAACCTGGACCCAATGCGATAGTAATAGGTGCCATCGTTTTTTGCGTGCCTAAATTACATTTTGCAAGAATTGCGTCGACTAAATAGTTTGCGTTAAGCGCTTTGGTGATACTTAAATCAGCATCAATAATCACTGGGATTTGTTGTTTTGCAAGAATGTCTGCTACGTCTTCAAGCGTCGTCGCTTTGATTGCAGTGATCCCTTCGACCGTTGTTGAGTCGCCATATAAACATTGCCCAAAAGAAACGCTACATCGGATCATCGTCGGCAAAGTAATGTCAGTCATGATCACTTGATAACCACAATTATGCAGGCGAACAGCAATCCCCGTTGCGATATCGCCAGAGCCTCGGATCACCACTTGTTTATTGTTTTTTGAAAAAAGTGTTGTCATTAATATCCCCTTTATTTTTATTCTTATTCTTTGTATAAGAGATTACGTTTTAATCGTGCTTTTTATTTATAAGAAAGTTATTTATAAGCACGTTTTTAATCGCCGTTTGCGTATTAAATTGCGTTAACAATACACTGTTTAACAGAGGCAACTCCGTGAGTAACGTATTGGCTAACTCTAATAACGCCATTTGATTATTAGATAAATCATATTTATTGATCACCCATATTTTTAGCGCTTGATCCGGCGCATTTTTAAACATGCCTTGAGGATCATTTAATAAGCGTTTTAATATAGTGTGATCAATTTCCATTTCAGGTAAGCAACCAGTCAAAGCAGAAAACTCAGCCCAACGGTGAATGTTTTCGCTGTTGGCTTTTGAAAAAATAGCTTCTGCGCCAGTCACACCGATGACTATTTGTGACGTTTTAACAATGCAAGGTTCATACCCTGCAGGCGCTTTGATCGGTTGATTTTTTGCGCCATCGGCTTCAACAATCATCACATCAAATGCAAAGGAATCGATAATACTATTTAGCGCTGGTTCTGATAATCCTTTCACTTTAGGTGGTTCGTTGTTTGTCTGGCTTGGTAATTTACTTTTATAGAGAAAAGTAATACTGCCCGTGTTGGTCATAGGACGATCGATTGCTCTGTTTTCTATAGGTTCGAGCTCAACAAGGTGATCAATAAATGGTTGATCAGGATAATACATTTTGGTGGTCGTAGTGAGGCAGACGTAATGACCCAACTGCTTAAAAAACTGAGCCAGCCAATAACTGAGGTGGGTTTTCCCACCGGCGCCCACAATCGAAATCGTTAATGTTTTTTTATTATTTACGCTTTCTTGAGCATTTAATAAATGACTAATTAACTGTTCGTTTGTTTTATTTGAATTATTTATCTGCATCACTCTCAACACTAATTCGCACTAAACTAAATATTAAAGGTATATTAAACTTCATAACTCCTCATTATGGTAACGTTTATGATCGCTAAATCACCACAACTTGATATGGATTGTATTATGCCTGCTGCTGGCCTGTCTTCGCGCATGGGTGAATGGAAGCTAATGCTACCGTTTAACAACCAAACCATTTTGGAAGCCAGTGTTATTAATGCATTGAAGTTTTGCTCGAGAGTTATTTTAATAGCAGGTTATCGGGCTGATGATCTGATTGAAAAAATGAGTGCTTATCCGAACGTTAAAATAGTGGTGAATAAAGATTATGAACAGGGCATGTTGTCTTCAATTCAGTTAGGCATTGCACAAGTGCAAAGTGATTACTTCTTTGTTGCGCATGCCGATATGCCTTGTATCAGCGCGGATATTTATTCTCAGCTTTGGCAGGCTAGGGGTGTGGGTTCTATTTTCCCCGGTGATGAAGAATGCTCAGGGCATCCTGTTTTGATCGACTCGGCATTAAAACAAGTGATAGCCAATGATATTGAAAGCAAGACAATGAAAGCAATCCTTAAAAAACACCCTATGACCTATTTGCAACTACCTAACAATGAAATCCATTTTGATATCGATACACCCGAGGCTTATGCAAAATTGTGTGAGTCAGTGTGAAGTGATATTAGATCTGATTATTTTTTTAGAGTTAAATTAGTCATTTTTCTAAATCGCTTTGACCCTATTACGTAGAATAGCCTAAAAAAGCAAAAAGAAAGTTTTGACCCTCGGCACGGTATAAACGATTTAGTTTACTATGATCGGGAATTTAATACTTTGAGTGTTAAAATACCTAATTTAATAAACCAAGCTGCCAATAGGTCGTGGGTAAGATCATAAACGAATGATTATATTATTTAGTGTACATTTTTGACGAGTTGCTAGTCACATTACTATAGTTCTGTTATGTGCGTAAGAGTTTCTGGGTGACGTTGTACTAATTTCAAAAGCGTAATCGCTTGCCCATTTGGCGTGCTACGCCCTTGTTCCCAGTTCTCTAAAGTACGAGAGGATGTATGAAGTAAGTTAGCAAATACACCACGTGACATATTAAATTGTTCTCTAATATGTACAATTTCATTAGGTGATATATCAAGTGCACTTATCTCATTCATCTGATGCGTTTTAAGAGTAAGCTTTCCCTCGGAATGATTTTTTGCTTCAACTAATGCCGAGCTTAATTCTGTAAATAAATCACGATTGCTCATTGCGCCATACCTCCATAAAAATCTTTAATTGTTTCTTTTGATCTGCGGTCAGATCAGACATTTCACTTTTCCCATAAATAGTGAGTAAATAGAAACGTCGTTTTTCATCAAGAAAGTAATAAATAACACGTGAGCCTCCACGCTTGCCTTTACCCTTACTTGCAACTCGAATCTTCCGCAAACCACCGGTACCTTGAATCACATCACCTTGCTTCGGATTTGACATTAGCTCAGATTGAAACAGTCTAAACTCTTCATCACTGAGGTGTTCATCTCGGTATTTCTCAAATATTTTGGATTATACAAATACACATTTCATAAATAAAGTATACGCAATTAACGTATAGATACAAGGTGAGATCGCTGTAATATGATATTAGAAAGGCAAAAAGAAAGTTTTGACCCTCGGAATTTCGCTTTTGGAAGGGGATAAATGTCATGTGATATTGGAAAGGCAAAAAGCAAGATCTGACCCTCGGCACTTTCTTATTGCCTGTGGGAACACTAGTAAAGGACCTTGGAGAAGTGCTAAAACCAAAGGGATCAATATAGCGATCAGTAATGAATTTTTAGCGCGACAAGGTTTGTTGTCATTAAGGGATCGGCTTCAGCATTACTTGCGCTTTTGTTTTCAAAACATCCAGTGATTTAAGGATTTTTGGAAATAATTTAGAGCAAGTTATTCTGTAACGATCCCCAAGGGAAATGTGGGTCAACATTCACTATTCATAAGGAAGATGAACCGCCCTGTGCGGAGCCGCATGCAGGGTGGTGTGGGGCTGGAGGCTAGAAACCTCGGCTACCCGATTACATGGCTTTTATGACGTAGCCCAAACAGCCATAGCTCTAACTCTTTGATGATCTTCTACTGTTTCATCAAAACCTTGTTCTTTAATATTTACCTTGAACGTTATCCAATCATTAGTTGCCTTAGCCTCAAGCGAAAGATGCTGCTCTATTGCACCTTTTTCCCACAACCAATAACCATTTTGCTTTAACTTTTCATGCACTCTTGAAATCAGCTCTTGCGAAGCAACTTCACTAGCAAATAGTTCATAAGCGATATATGCCTTTCTACCCCCTGTTTTTTGAGGCAAATTACTTCCGTCTAATTCAAAGTTGTTTCTAAGTGCAGATTCTGCCAATGCTTGTTTAACATTAACAATATCAACGTCATCCTCTGCAATTAAGTCAGCATTAACTGCCGTTGTAAATGCGTAATCAATATCGACTAGAGCTTTAAATGGGATTCCAATTCTATGTAAAATCTTTCCCATTTTATGAATGCCTCGGCAACCATCCGCAATAACTAATGCTGTTTTATGGGCACTGAAACTTCTTTCACATGCTTTAAAAAGTTCAGGTAAAACGGATTGTTCTGTAGCACCCTCAGCAATTAAGACTCTATCAGCAAATAGAATTTGATTCATATTGTATATTTCAAAGAGAATACGAGCTTGGTTCAAATTCCCCTCTATTTCTTCTTGTATTGCTTCAGCTATACGTTCTGTTACTAAAGTATTTCCACCAACATTTTTTCTAACAATATTCGTGTATGGAACATCTTCTTGCTCAACCATTAGTGATGAGTGAGTTGAAAAAATGACTTGGTAATTGATTGTTGAAAGTGTTTTTAGTGCATCCCTTACAAGCTCTATTGCTTGTGGATGAAGATACAATTCAGGCTCATCAATTAATAAAAGAGTCGTTTGACCAGAAGCAGTTTGTGTTTGTACTTCAGCTAACAATCGAATTAATGCCATTTGTATTGAACGCTGAGCACCATGACCAAGAGAGTCTACGTCAGCAATATCTCGGCCTTGCTCTTGAACTTTAACTGTTCCATCTGTAAACAATTTAGCTAATGAGGGGGTTGGGACATGAACCTTAAGTGAGATTCCCGGGAAAAAATCCTGAACTTTTTCGCTAGCTATTTGATCAAATTGATTTAACGATTCCAGCCTTTCAGTGCCATCAAAATTTAGCCTTCTACTTATAGTATCAAGCGCATCAACAAGCTCGTGCTGTTCGTTTTCTATTTGGGAACTTAATTGCTGTAAAAGCTTGCCTATGGTTGAAGTGGTTTTAAATTTTGAAACATCGTCAGTAGCATTATCCATAGATTGGACAAAAATCGGTTCAGGAAATATGTCATGCATTGCTTCCTGAAGACCATTAGGGTTAACACTCCATTCCCATTCATCTTCATCATTTTCACCACCGACAGAAACATAGAGTTTTCTTAGTCCTTTGGCTCCGCCGGGAGATATTTGCTCCATCCGTATGTAAAGAGATTCCTCATTTATAAATGGGCTAATGCTTTCACTATGATTATCATCTATTGAATCGAGAAGTTCTTGGCTTATTCCTGATATTTTTGCTGTAACTAATATTTTTTCTTCGATATTAGTAAAGTCTTTATCTTGTAAACCTGTTGGTCTAAGAAACCATTTTACAGCTTTTAATATATTTGATTTACCTGCATTGTTATAGCCTACAAGCGGTGCGTATGATTCAAAATTTAAGAATACATCTTCACATGAGCGAAAGTTTCTAATTCTTATCCAATCAATTTTATGCATTTCATCTATCCTTGAATGCCAAGCTCATTGAGCCATGTAACGCTCACTTCAGCCGCAGCTGGTATGGAGCTATTTTTGTGTTATTTTTCGAGCGACAGCGAGTGCTTGTTAGATTCTGTGCCCATTTAGTAATCTCGGGTTGGATAAGGCACGCTCATAATCACAACGCCTGTAGAATGGCCAGACCGTCTGATCTCCTGTCGATTTGGGCTTCTTATCGAAGTGTCTGTCATAAGCACCCAAGGTTAAAAGCTTTAGTATCGTTTCCTTGATAGAGGCGATCGGCCATTCGTATTCATAGCTAGAATGTAAAAACAAGATAAAGCGGATGATGGCTTCTCTATTTTCTTTTGATTCAAAGCCCCAACCTGGGTCATTAAGCTTATGTTTTCGCAGATCACAGTAATAATGCCAAACATCACAATAAATCTGATTTATTCCTTCATCAGATTTAAAATCAATCTCGTGGAATGCATCTTCATACTTAAAGTTATCAATTTTCCCCGAAAGGAAATTTCTAAGGAGTTGCGCGTATTTTTCTCGTGCTTCATTCTCGATCATGGTGCATCTAACAGTATATTATCCATAATTCACG